>DATCDE010000345.1 GCA_036510875.1 Actinomycetes bacterium | reverse complement strand
TCGCCGAGCCACTCCGTTCCCTGGAGAAGTCCACGCACAAATCGGCATCTTCGGACGTACCTCATGGCGTCATGCACGGACGACTTTCATTCGTGGTGACGTGGTCAAGACACGTACCCTCTACATCGGGTAGGCACTTGTCGGAGGGCGTTTGGTCACCGCCACGTAACCGTTTGTTCGGCCAAGGATGCCTGGCGCTGTTCAGGAATGGTGGTGACCCGCGGCGGCCTAGGCGCAGTGATCGGGCTGACGGTCACCGCTGAGCTCACCAGCGTCGACGCGCCGGTCGCCACGGTCGTGGACACGGTCGGGGCCGGGGACTCCTTCATGGCAGGCCTGCTGTCCGGCCTTCTGGAGGCCGGGCTGCTTGGCGGCGTCCGGTCACGTGAGCGACTGCGCTTGGCCTCGCTGCGCGATGTCCGACCCGCGGTGGACCGCGCGCTTGCCTGCGCGGCGATCCCGGTCTCATGTCCGGGCCCCGACCCGCCGCACCTGGCCGAGATCACAGCCTCCTGAGCCGGCCGGGCGCCCTGACTATGGGTCGGCCCTTGCCCAATCAGCTGCTCTTGGCCGCTTCCCTGACCTTCGCCCGCTCCAGGGCGCTCTTGCGGTCGACCTCACTCTCTTCGGCGATGGCTGCGGCCTTGGCGTCGTCGCGGGTCAGACAGTCGCCGGACTCCGGGTCGAAGACGTGCATGAAGGCCGGATCGAAGGTGAGTCGGGCTTCCTCCCCCTCCTTGATCCGCGACCGCGCATCGAGGTTGACGACCATCTGGGTGCGGATGCCCTCCCCGTCCAGCTCACGGTCGAGATCGTCTAGCTTTGCCTTGACCGCCGGGTCGGCCTCGAACGGGATGTAGGCGTACTGCTCGTTGCCGAGCCACTCGGTGACATCAACCGTTGCCGTGAAGTCGACGCCCTTGCTGCCATCCAGTGACTCGTCCTTGAAGTACTCCGGGCGAACGCCGACGATGAGGATGTCCTTGCCCTTGACCTTCTCGGCGAGGTCGCCGGTGACCGTGACGTCGCAGAAGGGGAGCTTCAGCGTCGAGCCCTCGACCTTGGCCGGAAGGAAGTTCATCGGCGGCGAGCCGATGAACCCGGCGACGAAGAGGTTGACCGGCTGTTCGTACAGCTCTCGCGGGGAGGCGCACTGTTGGAGGAGGCCCTTTTTCAGCACCGCCACGCGGTCACCGAGGGTCATGGCCTCAGTCTGGTCGTGGGTCACGTAGATGGTGGTGGTGCCAAGTCGCCGTTGCATCCGGGCGATCTCGGTGCGCATCTGTCCGCGCAGCTTGGCGTCCAGGTTGGACAGCGGCTCGTCGAACAGGAACCCGTCGGCCGCGCGGACGATCGCCCGCCCCATCGCCACCCGCTGACGCTGACCGCCGGAGAGATTGGCGGGCTTCCTCTCTAGGTGCTCGTCCAGCTCGAGCATGGCCGAGGCGGTGTTGACCTTCTCGCGGATCTCCTCCTCGGAGTGCTCCCCCTTGGCCAGCCGCAGCGGGAAGGCGATGTTCTCGAACACGGTCAGGTGCGGATACAGCGCGTAGTTCTGGAAGACCATGGACAGGTGACGGTCCCTGGGCGCGAGGTCGTTGACCCGCTTGCCGTCGATCAGCACGTCGCCGGAGGTAATGTCCTCCAGACCGACCACCATTCGGAGCAGGGTGGACTTGCCGCACCCCGATGGGCCCACCAGGATCATGAACTCGCCGTCGGCGATGTCGAGGGAGACGTCGTTGACCGCAGGGAACCCGTCGCCATACTTCTTGACGATGTTCTTGAGCTCGATCTTTGCCATCAGTTCTCAGGCTCCTTCTGGTGTATTACCGCTGGTGCAGGTCGCGAGGTGGCTCATCCCTTGACGGCACCCGAGGTGAGCCCGGAGACGATCCGGCGCTGGAAGACCAGGACCAGGATGACGACAGGAACCGTGACGATCACCGCGGCGGCGGCGATCGCCCCCGTCGGCTGCTCGAACTGTGAGGCTCCGGTGAAAAACGCCAACGCCGCCGGGACGGTCCGGGCCCGCTCGCTGGTCAGCGAGATGGCGAACACGAAGTCGTTCCAGGCCGTGAAAAACGTGATGATCGCGGTCGTGAACACCCCGGGCGAGGCCAATGGCACGATCACCTTGCGGAAGGCCTGCCACGACGTCGCGCCGTCGACTTGGGCCGCCTGCTCCATCTCCCAGGGGATCTGCTTGAAGAAGGCCGACATGATCCAGATCGACAGCGGCAGCGTCAGCGACAGGTAGGGGATGATCAGCCCGATCTGGGTGTCGAACAGCCCGACCGCCCGCCACAGGTTGTACAGCGGGGTCACCAGGCTGATGACCGGGAAGATCGAGACGGCCAGAGCCGTCGTCAGGATCAGCTTCTTGCCCGGGAACTCCAGCCGGGCGATTGCGTAGGCCGCAAACATTGCCAGGACCACGCTGATAAGCGTTGCGACCAGACACACCACCAGTGAATTGACCAGGGCCGGGATGAAGAGGCTGTGGGCGTCCCCGGTGAGGATGAGCTTGTAGTTGTCCCAGCTGACCTCCGCGGGGATGAACTTGCCGTCGGCCAGGGTGGCGCTGGACTTCACTGACAGCGACATGATCCACAGGATCGGGATCAGCGTGTAGGCCATGATCGGGATGGAGACGATGGCCAGCCAGGTCATGTTCTTCTTCGATTGGTTCGACTCCACTGCGGTCACTCGCCCCTGACCCGTGAGAGGTCGACTTTGAAGGACCTGACGAACACGGCGCTGATGCCCAGGACGCACAGGAACAGAAGCACCGAGACCGCAGAGCCCATGCCGATCTCGACCCGGCTGATGGTCTGGTTGTAGGCCACCAGCGATACCGACGACGTGTCCTGCGAGCCAGCGGTCATCACGAAGACGGCGTCGAAGATGCGGAACGCGTCCAGGGTGCGAAAGAGCAGCGCCACCATGATCGCGGCCTTCATGTTCGGCAGGATCACCTTGAAGAGCCGCTGCCAGAACGTCGCGCCGTCGACCTTGGCGGCCTCCTCCAGCGAACCGTCGATCTGGGCGAGTCCGGCCAACAGCAACAGAGACATGAACGGCGTGGTCTTCCAGATCTCCGAGATGCATATCGCGAAGATCGCCGACCAGCGGCCGCCGAACCAGTCGTAGGTGTCCGAGAAGGCCCCGAAGCTCAGGGCGTGCAGCGTGTGGTTGAGGAAGCCGGTGTCCACCGCGAAGGCGAAGCGCCAGGCGAAGGCCGACACGACGGTGATGATTGCGTAGGGGATCAGCACGATGGTCCGTAGCGTGCGCCGGGGGATGATGATCTTGTTCATGATCATGGCCAGCGCCATACCGATCACGAGCTCGACCGCGACCGTGATGACCGTGATGACGACCGTGTTCAGCACGGCCATCCACCACAGGCCGTCGGTGAGGATCACCGCGTAGTTGTTGAGGAAGATGAACTTGCGGGCCGTGGGATCGGTGAGGCGGTAGCTGAAGAGCGAGAGCCAGACGGCATTCAGGATCGGGTATGCCGTGACAGCCAGCATGATGATGAAGGCCGGGCCGGCCAGCTTCCACCCCAGCGTGCGCTCGGCCTTGGCCCGGTCGGAGAGCTGGGCCTTGCCCGGGCCGCCAGGGCCCGTCTCGCGGACGTCCCCCTCGACGAGTGTGCTCACAACAGCGTGTCTCCCTTCAGTACCGACGTGATCAGGTCGGCCGCGGCCCCGGGCGTGGTGGCGGGGTTGACGGAGTCGGGCGGGCTGAACTCGCGCTGGAGGCCGGTGGAGATGTCGCCGTAGTACTGGCTCTGCGGTCGCTGCGCGGCCTCGTCGAGGGACTTTCGGATCAGGCCTGCCATCGGGAACTGCTTCTTGATCGCGGGATCGTCATAGACCGACTTGCGCGCGGCAGGGTTGCCCGTACCGATCATGTACAGCGTCTGATGGGCGGTGGAGGTGATGCACTTCGCCGCTTCATAAGCGAGGTCGGGGCGTTTGCTGAAGGCTCCGACGCCGAGCTCGATCCCACCGAACGGAGGACGAGACACCGTGCCGGCTACGGTCTCCGGGTATTTCGCCCAGCCGACGTCCTTGATGAACTTCACCTTGTTGCTCGGCAGAGCCGCCCACACATAGGGCCAGTTGACCAGGAATCCGCTGGTGGCGTTGTCAGAGAAAAGATTCAGTGCCTCGGTCTCGGTGGTGGACGAGAGGGCGGGACCTCCCACGCCTGTCTGGGCGACCTTCTGGATCACGGCGGCCGCCTCCTGCCCCGCCTTGGTGTCCAGCCCCAGCTTCACGGCATCACCGGTCGCACCAGGGTTCTTCAGCACCTCACCGCCCGCACCGGCGATCAGTGCGTTGATCCACACGACGTAGCCCTCGTAGCGGCTCGCCTGGACGCCAATTGTCTTCTTCTGGGACTTGGCAGCCGCGATGACCTGGTCCCACGTCACTGGCTTGGTCATGTCAAGGCCGGCCTTCCGCGCCACGCTCTTGCGGTACCACAGCAGCTGGGTGTTGGCCCAGAACGGCACGGCCACCAGCTTGCCCTTCCACCTGGCGCCCTCGACCGCCGTCTTGACGGTGTCCTGTGTGAAGCCGGCCTGCAGGGCCGGGGGAACCGGGGCGAGGAAGCCCGCCTCGGCGAACTCGGCCACGAACACCGGGTCGATACTCATCAGGTCGATGCCCGAGTCGCCGGCGGCCAGCCGGCGCAACAGCTGCTGGCGCTGGTCGCTGGCGCTGTTGGGCAGCAGCTGAACCCTGATGGAATACTTGCCACCCGCGGCGTCGGTGCACTCCTTGGCGATCTGGGCCTGGCCCTTCTTGGTCACGTCTGCGCCGCCGCCGTCGGGGTTGATATACCAGGTCAGGCTCTGACCCGACCCGGTGCTGCTGCTGGAACAGGAGGCCAGGGACCCGGCTGCCAGCGTGGAGATGACGGCCACACCGACCACGGTCAGCCGGGTCAATCGTGTTCTCACTGCTGCCCCCTCAGTCCACGCCAGATTCCTCCGGCATGTATACCATGACTGTGACGTACGCCATACGGCACGAGGTCCTACTCAACCCAGTCGTGCGTAGCTGGATACAGCACTACGGCGGCGTTCTACCGGACGGCCCCCCCTTATGAACGAGTAAATTCTGTCGGGGCTGCTGTCACCTCACTCCATGTCCGAGATGTGCCCCGGGGTGTAAATAGTCCTGCGAGCGGGAGACTGAGACGGGGCTAACCCCAATACTGTTCAATTAGACCACTACGGCCTGTTCTGGTCGTCGCTTGGGTTGGGGCCAGTCGTGGTGGTGGGATCGTTTGACGTGCCATTTGGTGTACTTGCGTTTGACGACGCGGGGGTTGGCTCGTGGCTGCCGCGAGGGTAGGAGCCGGCGGATGAGTTCGCCGATGGCATGGCGCCAGAGCTGCCAGATGGTGTCGTGGGCGTCAGGGGGGAAAAGCGCCCTGTTGGGCGATGGATCTGCGGGAGATGCGTAGGGCGGCGACGAACGAGACACGGTCCGGGTCGTGGCCGGCGGCCTCGGCGGCGTCCAGCATCAAGGTGCGGATCGCATAGTGGCAGCACAGGTGGCCCCAGATCTCCTGGGTGACCAGATCCGGGGACTTCGAGCGCAGGACCGCGCGCGAGCCGCGTTGGTGGGTCTTGAGCTCGTCGATGGAGGTCTCGATCTCCCAGCGTTGCGCGTAGGCGGCGGCGAGCTGGGCGGCTGGGGCCTGGCGGTGGTCCAGCAGGGTCGTGATCAGCCGGTACGGGCCGGTGGTGTCGCGGCCGTCCTCGACCGTGTAGCTGACCACCCGGACACGGACCGGCCGGCGGCGTTGCTTGTCGGCGACGGAGTCGAAGACGTCAGCCAGCCATGACCCATCGGGTAGGTCCTGGACCGGCTCGAGCAACAGGTTGTCCTTTACCCGCCAGAGCAGGTCAGCCCCTGTGCCACAAGCGTTTTCCCACGCTTTGAAGCCGTAGAACCCCCGGTCTGCCAGGCACAACATCCCCGGTTCCAGCCGCCAGAGCAGCTCAGCGAAGGCGGCATTCTCGGACGTTGTGTACGGGCCGATCACGGCGTCGAACATGGCATGGGTTCCGCACTCGGCCAACGCGACCACCCGGGCCTGGGGGAACGCGGAACGTCCTCCCTTCATCACCCCGGGACGGCCGAAGTGGGCGTCGTTGGCTGGCGTGTCTGGCAGGTCCAGGCAGGTCCCATCAATGGCGACCAGTCTGCGGCCCGCCAGCCAGCACCCAGGAGTGTCCTTGACGGCCAGCGGCTTGGCGACCCGGGAGAACAGCAGCGCCAGCGGCTCGGGACCCAGGCGGTCGCGGGCATGAGAAATCGCCGCCTTGTTCGCCAGCCTGCCCGACCTTTCGTCCCGGTGTGCCCACGCGAGCCCGTCGGAGATCAGCGCCAACACGTCCTCATAGGACCCCTCGGAGTGCAGCGCCATCCCCATCGCGAAGTACGCCATCGACCGGGCCGGCAACGACCGCCGCCGCTTCTCCGTCCGGCCACACTCGGTGATCACCGCGTCCACCACCTCCGCGGGGAAAACCTTCGTCAGCAGACCCACCGACACCAGATCCGGCAACCGCCGGTCCGACTCGGCCTTCCTCCAACCAGTACGGGGCATACCAACAAACTACACGCCTGTAACTCTAATTGAACGGTATTGCGGTTAGGCCCGTAGCCACACCGGTAGGTGCCGGTCTTGATCCGGGCCGACCCGACGGGCGCAACCAACGTCGGTTAGGCCCGGTCCCCGTGCAGGAGTCCCTGCACGCGACCAGCAACGCCGAGCCCACGCGCCGGCGCG
>DATCDE010000344.1 GCA_036510875.1 Actinomycetes bacterium | reverse complement strand
AGGTGCCGGGCCACGGTGAACAGCCAGGCGCGGGTGGCACCGTGCGTCCCGTCAAGGACCCTGGGGGAGCGCCACGCGCGCAGCAGCGTCTCCTGGACGACGTCCTCGGCCCGGGACCGGTCCCCGGTCAGCCGCAGCGTGAAGGACCACAGCGCCGGCGCGTGCTCGTCGTTCAGGGCGCGCATCAGGTCGACCTGGCTGGCGGCCACGACACCTCCTTCCCCCCAGACAACGAGTGGGGACACCGACCGGTTCAGCGGGGTTCAGTCCCCGAGGTGAACCCACCGCGACCGGCAGCCGTCGTGCAGGCAACACCCTCGACGAGGGTCACCCATCGGGAGGTTCTCATGGCAGTCCTTCGCCGCACCGGAATCGCCGGGCCGGAACAACCAGGAGCGGCCCCCGTCGTTTGCTCGAGGCAGGCCAGGTCGGCAGCCTCCCCAACGATGCGCATCTGTTCGCCGTCGCGCCCGGCGGGCTGCCTACGACACGCCAGGCACTTCGGGGCTCGCCAAGCGGCACGGGCGCCGCGACGTCGGTGCTTTGGCCTCTGACGCGGGAACGTCGCAGAAACAGGGCTCTTGTGACTCATCCGTGGGCGGTTCTTCCTGGCAATGAGGGTCGGTAACCTCCCAGAGCGAGCATCGCGAGGGCGATCAGGGCTTCGGGTGACTTGAAGCCGAAGGCGATCCGGGTGATGAGTCGGATCTTGGTGTTGGTCGACTCGACGAGGGCATTCGACATGTTGTGCTCCAGGGCCGCGTCGATCGCCGCGCGGTGTTTGGTGATCTTGCGGGCGAGGTCAACGAACGACGGGATCCGGCAGCGCCGGGCCCAGCTCAGCCAACGGTCAAGGGCGTCCACCCGGCTGGAGCGGTAGACCAGGCCGAGGACCGACCCGGCCACCGCCACCAGCAGGCCGTTCAGGGGACCGAAGGCCAGCACTCCCACGGCGGCCACGACGGCGGCCACGATGTCGTTGCGCCGGACCTTGGCGTAGCGGCGCAGCGCGGGGAAGTCCATGAGCTTCCAGACCGCGTTGACGACGATCGCGCTCAGCACCGCCTTGGGCAGGCCGGACAGGACCGGGGCGATCCCGACGATCACGACGAGGGCGAACCCGGCCGCGACGAGCCCGGCCATCTGGGTACGGCCGCGGGCGTTGTTGACGGCCGCCGTCTTGGACAGGCTCCCGGCCACCCCGATCCCGCCGAGCAGCCCGGAGCCGATGTTGGCGAGGCCGCAGGCGACCAGCTCCTGGTCGGAGTCGATGCGGTAGCCGCCCCGGGTGGCGAAGAGCCGAGCCGCGCTGAGCCCCTCCGCCAGCCCCACGAGGGCCAGGGCCGCGCCGGCACCGATCAGAGCGGCCAGGTCCGAGGCGTCGACCGAGGGCAGACCCGGCGTCGGCAGCCCCCTCGGCACCGGCCCGACGACCGCCACGCCCCTGGCCCGCAGGTCCAGCGCCGCCGAGGCGGCCAGCCCGCCGATCAGCACCACGAGTCCCCACGGCCACCCTGGGGCCAGCCACTGGCCGCCGAACAGGATCAGCAGCGCGACCGCGGCGACGACCATCGTCGCCAGGTCGGCGTCGCCCCGGGTGAGGCTCGTGCCCAGGGCGATCACCCGCTGCACGACCTGGCCCCGTGGCGTCGAAACGCCGAGCAGGTTGGGCACCTCGCCCAGGATGACCAGGATGGTCAGGCCCAGGACGAAGCCGGTGACGATGGGTTTGGACAGGAACTCCGCTATCCAGCCGACCCCGAGGAAGCCGGCGGCCAGCAGGATCAGGCCGGAGCCCAGGGCCAGGGCGGCCGTGTAGGACGCCGCGTGCGCCGTCCCCGCGACCCCGAAGCTGGCCAGGAACGACCCGGACAGCACGGACACCGTCGACACCGGCCCCACGACCAGCTGGCCGGACGAGCCGAAGATGGCACACGCGACCAGGGCCACCGGTACGGCGTAGAGGCCGACCTGGACAGGGGCGCCGGCGATCGAGGCGTAGCCGAGGGCCTGCGGCACCGCGAGCGCGGCCACCACCGCGCCCGCGACGACGTCCCCGCGCAGCCAGCCGCGCTGGTACCGGGGCAGCCAGTTCGCCGCCGGGACCCGGCGCCAGCGACGCGGCGCGCAGCGCTGAGGTCATCGCTCACGCGAGGCCACCCCTGGTCCGCACTCGGGCCGCCAGGCTATCGACAGCGGACGTCTACGGGGTGGCGGCTCGGTCCCCCGCCACGGCGTGCACGAGCCCCAGCAGGCCGCGCAGAAACACCGAGTTGAGCGGCTCGACGGCGCGGAGCGCGGTCACGGGCGGGCTCTGCTCGACCAGCTGGAGCACCCGGGCCAGGGCGTGCGGACCGGCGCCGTCCAGGGCGTCGACGAGCAGGTCGCCGAGCTTGCCCCGCTCCACCGCCATGGCGACCATCCGGTCGAAGGTGTTCTCGGGGGTGAAGACCCGGCGTTCGCGGGGTGCCATCGAGTGGGCGTCGTAACGGCAGACCTCGTCGCAGACCCCGCAGCCCAGGCACCGTTGCGGGTCGACGATGGCCCAGTACTTACGGCGTCCTTTGCCTTGGTTGTCGACCATCGTGATGGCCTTCGCGGGGCAGGCGCGGAAGCACTTCTTGCAGCCGCGGCAGTGGGTGTGGTCGACCTCAGCGATCCAGTTGGACGAGACGATCGCCCCGGTGATGCCGTGCCGGCGGATCGACTGCATCATGCCGCAGCAGCAGCCGCAGCAGTTGCACAGGTAGCTGATGCCCTGCTGCACGTTGTCGGCGGTCTGGGCCAGGCCGGCGGCCTTGCACTCGGCGAGGATGCGCAGCCCCTCGTCGTTCGTGATCCGCTCGGCGATGCCCGCCCGCACCAGCGCGTCAGCCGACCCGCCGAACGTCAGGCAAGTCCGCAGTGGCGCCCCACATCCCCGGCCCATGAGCTGCGCGTGCTCGCGGCAGGGACACAGCGAAACGGCGATGGACGTCGCTTCACTCACGATGTGGGTGGCCCGCTCCCAGTCGAGCACCTCGACCTGCGGATCGGCGGGCAGAGCCTCCTCGCGGACCAGCGAGCGACCGATCTGGGTGCTGCCGCGGAAGACGGAGTGCGCCAGGGCGCCGTCGTCGTACAGGTAGTGGTCGAACAGCTCGGCCAGCTCAGCCATCGGGGCGTCCTCACGGACCCGCATGAAGGTGAACTCGAAGAAGCCGATGACCACGGGTGCCAGGGCGACATAGCGGTGCCCGCGGTGCTCCAGGTCGACGACGAGCCCCTTCCTCGCCATCGCGTCGACCACGGGCTCGAGCTCGGCGACCGGGCGCCCGACCCGGCGGGCGATCGTGTCGAGCGCCCCGAGGGTCGGCATCAGCACCGCCAGGTCGGCCTCCTCCTGGGTGAAGAGGAGACGGAGGATCCGCTGGAACACCAGCGAGTCCGGCGCCCCGGTCGGCATCCGGTCCAGGCGCTGCTGGAGACGGTGGTAGGCGGTGTCCGGATCCGCGAGCGTGTGCGCCATGACCGACCTCCCGGGACGACCTGGTCTTGACCCCAGCCCAGCGGAGCCGCACCCGCGTCGTCCAGGGCCGCAGGACCCGCCGTTTAGGCGGCGGCGCGCTCGACCCGGTCCCGGATGCCGCGCAGCATCCGCTGGCTCATCACGAAGCTGACCAGCTCGACCGGCTCCACGAGCAGCGGGGCCCACCACCGGCTGTACCCGTAGCTCTCGCGCACCAGCAGCCTGGTCGACCCAGGCGGGGCGTCGCGCAGCACGAACGCCCAGGTGAAGTCGTAGGGCGGCGCCGCCTCACCCATCGGGACGCCGCCGCGCAGCACGATCGCGCGACCGGGTTCCAGGTGGGCGACCAGCAGGGTGATGTCGGGGTGCAGCCTGACCTGTGATCCGACCTGTACGTGCTGCCACTCGGGGACGATCCGGTCCGCGCTGTGCATGTCGCAGCCCACCAGGTTCTCCAGCGCGTCGTAGCTGTACAGCCCGCCCCGGCCCTGGCCCAGTTGGGCCAGCCACGGCCAGACCCGGTCGGCGGTGGCGTCGATGGAGATGGCCCGGGTCGCCACCAGGTCCGGGTGGGCGATCAGCTCGTCGCCGGGCAGCACCGCGGCGAGCTCGTCGTCCGTCGCACCCCAGCGCAACGACCGTGACCGCGCGAGTGCCGCCCCGGCTGCCGCTGCGAGGATTGCTGACCATGCGAGGGTCGCTCGGTGCACCGTCATGGCACCTCCTTCGACGACGTCAGGGGGACAGGTCGCGCCGCCGCCAGCCGACGAACCCGAACACGGTCAGCGCCGCCGCCACCGCGGTCAGCGCCAGGAGCGGACCGACGCCGTCGGAGGTCACCGGCAGCCTCGGCGAGTGGACGAACGGTGACAGGTCCATGAGCCACTGGGGGGCGTTCCACAGCGTGCCGAACTCCCCGATCACCACGAACGCGACGAACAGGCCCCACACGGCGCCGCTGAGGCGGGGCGCCCAGCCGAACACCGCCAGCGCCAGGCCGACCATCACCCAGGCGGCCGGCACCCGGGCGAGGGCGGCGATGAGGATCTGCCCGGTGTGGCCCACACTGCCGATGTCCAACGCGTAGCCGGCACCGATGCCCAGGCCGCAGACCAGCAGCAGCAGGGCCACGCCACCCACCGCCACCGCGAAGTGGCTGGTGGCCCAGCGGACCCGGGTCGTGGCCGTCGCGAGCAGCATCTCGGTGTGCCCCGCGGTCTCCTCCGACCTCAGGTGGCTCATCGCGACGATGCCGTAGGCCGCGACGATGGTGCCGAAGATCCCCAGCTCGGTGGCGATGAACGCGTCGATGAGCCCCTGCTCGCCGCCCAGCGCCTCGACGAACCGCCGCATCGCCTCGGAGGACAGCATCCCGGTGACGCTGCTGGACACCGACCCCAGCACCAGTCCGAAGCCCAGGAAGGCGATGCCCCAGGCCAGCAGCACCCCACGCTGGAGCCGGACGGCCAGGTCCGACACCCCGTCCAGCGTCCCCTCCGCCGCTCCGGCGCGGTCGGCCAGCAGCGCGCCGCCCAGGTCGCGCCGGGCGCGCAGGGCGAACGCCGCGGTGACGAGCACGGCGCACAGGGCGAGGGTCAAGACGAGCACCCACCAGCGGTTGCCCGCGAACGCCCGCACCTGCTGGGTCCAGCCGATGGGTGACAGCCAGCTCAGGACGGAGGGCGCACCCTCGGTCATGTCACCGATCGCGCGCAGGGCGTAGGCCACCGCGATCGCGGTGATGCCGAGCCCGGTGGCCGTCCGGGCGCTGCTGGTGACCTGCGCCGTCACCGCGGCCACCGCGGTGAACGCCAGACCCGAGGCCACCCAGCCCAGGCCGAAGGCGAACGACCCGGCGACGGGCAGGCCGCCAGCGACCAGGGCGACCGTGGTGAGCAGCCCGACCAGCAGGCTGCCGCCGAAGGCGACCATGAGCGCGGCGGTCAGTGGCGCGTCCCGGCCCACGACTGCCGCGCCCAGCAGCTCCAGCCGGTTCGACTCCTCCTCGGCCCTGGTGTGCCGCACCGTGATGACCACCATGAGCACGCCGACCATCGCGGCGCCGAACGCGGTCATCTTGAACAGTGCGAGCGCGCCGAGCGACGTGGGGTCGTAGATGCGTCCGTACAGGGCGACGAGGGCCGGCGTCGCGTTGACCACGTTGGCGGCCTCGACGCGTCCCGCCTCGTTCGGGTACAGGTCGGCCGTGGCCGAGGCCGAGAACCCGGCCATGGCGGCGAACCCGAGGGCCCAGGCGGGCAGCAGCCAGCGGTCCCGGCGTATCGCCAGCCGCAGCAGCGGGCCGGTGCCGGCGAGCGCGCTAGCCATCGCCGGCTGGCCTCGACGCGGCGGTGCCGTAGTGCCGTAGGAACAGCTCCTCCAGTGTCGGTGGCTGGCTGGTCAGGGACAGCAGGCCGGCGGCGCCGAGCGCCTGCATCAGCGGGGGGAGCCCGCGCGGCTCCACCTGCGCGCTGACCCGGTGGTTCTCCACGACCAGGTCATGGACGCCGGGCAGCTGCTCCAGCCCCTCCGGAACGGTGGTCACGTCGGCCGTGACCGACGTCCGGGTGAGATGGCGCAGCTGCTCGAGCCGGCCGGTCTCCACGACCTGCCCGTCCCGGATGATGCTCACCCGGTCGGACAGGGCCTCCGCCTCGCTCAGGATGTGGCTGCTCAGCAGCACGGTCCGGCCCTCGTCGCGCAGCTCGCGCACGCAGGTGCGAAAGTCGGCCTCCTTCACCGGGTCCAGGCCCGCGGTGGGCTCGTCGAACAGGTACAGCTCGGCGTCCGTGGCGAGGGCGGCGATGAGGGCGACCTTCTGCCGGTTGCCCCGGGAGTAGGCGCGCGACTTCTTGGTCGGGTCCAGGTCGAACAGCTCCAGATAGCGGTTGCGCCGGGCCACGTTGTGACCGCCCTGCAGCCGGCTGAGCAGGTCGATCACCTCGCCCCCGGTGAGGTTCGGCCACAGCGCCACGTCACCGGGGACGTAGGCCAGCCGTCGGTGCAGCCTCGCGATGTCCCGCCAGGGGTCACCGTCGAGCAGCCGCACCGAGCCGGCGTCGATGCGCAGCAGTCCAAGCAGCACCCGCAGGGTGGTGGTCTTGCCGGCGCCGTTCGGGCCCAGGAAGCCGTGGACCTCGCCCCGGGCCACCTGCAGGTCCAGGCCGTCCAGCGCCCTGGTGCGGCCGAACGACTTCACCAGGGCGCGGGCGTCGACGACCAGGTCGGACGACGAGTCGATGCTGGTCACGGCTGTCACGCTATTCCTGGAAACGGCACCGTGAACGGGTCCATCGGCACGGGTCGGTGGTGCGAGGAGGGTGCGATGAGCGTCCGGGTCGAGCGCAACGGCGCGGTGGTCACGGTGGTCCTGGACCGGCCGCAGGTGCGCAATGCCGTGGACCGTGCCACGGCGCAGGCACTGACCGAGGCGTTCGCGGCGTTCGACGCCGACGACAGCGCCGCGGTGGCCGTGCTGTGGGGCGCGGGCGGCACGTTTTGCGCGGGCGCGGACCTGCAGGCCATCGCCCGGGGCGAGCCGAACCGGCTCGAGCCGCACGGCGACGGCCCGATGGGGCCGACCCGGATGCTGCTGGGCAAGCCGGTGATCGCGGCGGTGTCCGGCCACGCCGTCGCCGGGGGTCTCGAGCTGGCCCTGTGGTGCGACCTGCGAGTGGTGGAGTCCGACGCGGTGCTGGGCGTGTTCAGCCGCCGGTTCGGAGTCCCGCTCATCGACGGCGGGACCGTGCGGCTGCCACGGGTCGTGGGCCTCGGGCGGGCCCTCGACCTGATCCTGACCGGGCGCCCGGTGGGGGCCGAGGAGGCGCTGCGGATCGGCCTGGCCGACCGGGTCGTGGCGCCCGGCTCGGCGCGTACGGCGGCCGAGGAGCTGGCCGCGTCGCTGGTGGCGCTGCCGCAGGCGGCGCTGCGTGCCGACCGGATGTCGGCGCTCAGCGGGTCCGGGCTGGCGTTGGACGCCGCGCTGGCCGCCGAGTTCAGCCGCGGACTACCGTCGCTGCGCGAGGGGGTCACCGGCGCCGCCCGGTTCGCGGACGGCGAGGGCCGGCACGGGGCGCCGACCGGTTGACCGGCGTCCAGTGGATCGGCGTCCCGCGTGGTGGGGCGTCGATGGCAGCGACCTCGACCTCGGCCGCACCCGGCGGACCGTGCCGACCCACCTGCGTAAGGCGGTGGCCGCTCGGGACCGCTCCTGCGTCGACCCCGGCTGCCGCCGTCCGGCCACCTGGGGCGACGCCCACCACATCGTTCCGTGGGCGCGCGGCGGACCGACCAACCTGGCCGATCTTGCACGTTCTTGGTACAACCCCTTTGTGGGGTCGAACCGACAACGGGGACGCCGTCAGCTCTTGAGGTGACCCCTGCGGGCGCGAGTCGCTGGGCCAGAGATGTCCAACCTCACCGACATCCACACAACCTCCCGGTGCCGGCTGCCGCAACGCACACCGAAACGCGAACGACAGAGGCGCCGCCTGGAGACCGCCGGCGCCGGCAGGCGCTGCTGGTCGACAGCCGCGGCTACGGTGAACCGGCGCGGTCCCCGAGGTGAGGAGTACGTCATGGGTGTCCTGGACGGTCGCCGAGCTCTGGTCACGGGGGGCTCGCGGGGCATCGGCAGGGCGGTCGTCGAGCGGCTGGCCTGGGACGGAGCCGCGGTTGTCTTCAGCTTCCGTGGCAACGCGTCGGCGGCCGCCGAGGTTGAGCGCGTCGTAGTCGGGGCCGGCGGCTCAGTGCACAGCCGCCAAGCCGAGCTGGGCGATGTGACGGGTGTGCGCGCCCTGTTCTCCGAGGCCGAGCGCGTGCTCGGCGGACTGGACATTGTCGTGTTGTCCGCCGGGGTCGCGGACGGCGACCTGATCGCACAGGAGACCGAGGAGGTCTACGACCGCGTGATGGCGGTCAACGCCAAGTCCACGTTCTTCGCTCTTCAGGAGTCGGCCCGGCGGCTGAGCGACGGAGGTCGGATCGTCACCCTGTCATCGGTCAACACCGTTCTCGCCGAGCCCGGCGCCGCGGTCTACTCCGCGAGCAAGGCCGCGATCGAGCAGTTCAGCATCATCGCGTCCAAGGAGCTCGGCCCGCGCGGGATCGCGGTCAATGTCGTGTCTCCCGGCGCCACCGACACCGACATGCTGCGCGAGGAGAATTCAGCAGCCGACGTGGCCGCGATGGCGGCCATGTCTCCGCTCGGGCGCCTCGGCGAGCCCGCCGACGTGGCGGACGTGATCGCCTTCCTGGTCGGGCCGGACGGCGGCTGGATGACTGGGCAGAACCTGCGTGCCAGCGGCGGTCTCGCCTGAGCGGTCGTAACGCAGGCGCGGGGACTCGTGCCGAATCCGTCGGTGGACTGGCTCCCCAGGGCAGCACAAGAACCAGCAGCCGGAGAGAACCAGCAGCCGGAGCTGTCCGGGAGGGTGGCTCGCCTTGGGCGGCGGTGAGGCACGCAACGGGACCCGCACACACTCAGCGCGTTGGGTCGACCGCAGCCTTGGGATTGGGTCATGGCAAGGTCAGGCCCCGTCGTGGTGGGCGGGGTCTGACTGGTGAACCTGCTGGCTCCACCAGGTTGTGGCAGAGCCCGTTCGCTTCTACGGGAACATCTTGTTCAGTGCGGCTTCCACTCCTGTTCCGACCGCACCCGTGCCACCGAAGATCATGTACTGCTGGATGGGCTTGTTGGCCTTCGCCGTCAGGTAGGTGGAGGCTTCAGGCGACAGGGCGGTCGGGTTGGTCAGTAGCAACGGGCCGCCGAGCGCCCCCAGTTCCGCCCCGCCCGCGAGCGCGTCGGGGAAGGTGACGCCGCTGGCCACACCCGCGTACGTCGGGAAGGTGGCGTCTTGGGTGTCAACAAACTCAGCGGCCAGCTTGGCCGCCGTGTCGTAGCGGTTCGTCCCGACAATCGAGGCGCCGTAGTAGCCCTGCGCGGCCTTAGCCGCCGGGCCCCCGACAGCCACGATGGCGCTGTCCGCCTTCCGCACGGTCAAGTAATCCGCGACCGCCTTCGGCAGCAGCGGGCCGGCGGTGAGCACGACCGCACCGCCGAACGTTCCGGCATACGCACCCGCGGCCAACGCGTCCGGGAAGTCGGTGCCGGTGGTCACGACCACCAACCCGATGTCAGTCCCGGTTCCAGTGGGCGTGCCGACGATCTCCTGGGCAACCTTCAGGGCGGTATCGAAGCGGTCCGTCCCGGCGAACCGTTGGGTCACGTAGCCCGCCTGGGTCACCCCGGTGGCCACGGCCGCCGACAGGGCCCCTTCACCGCCCATCAGGTACACGGTGGCGCCAGGCGCGAGGACCCGCTGGATCTCAGTGAGCACCCGCGGATCCAACGAGCCAGGCGGGGTCAGCAGCAGCGGCCCTGCCTTCGCGACAGCCAACGGGACCCCGGCGAGCGCATCGGGGAAGCTGTCCGAGCGGGCCAGCACGACGGACTGCGCCGCGCCCTGGGCCGCACCCACGTTCGGGACATAGTCCTGCGAGATCTTGATCGCGGTGTCGATCCGGTCGACCCCACCCAACCGCAACACCGGCGGAGTCGCCGCCGCCGACGCTGGGAGCGCCAAGGCGGTCAGCAGGACCGCCACCGCGCCGAGAGGGACCAAGCCCGCGGCGCGACGTGTCAACGTCCTGATCTTCATGTCAACCCCCTATTGACGAATGTTCACCCCCTTCTTCAACGTCCTCGCCTCGTGGGGGTTGACGTAAGTGCTGAAGGTCATCAGCCTGAGCAACCCGGTCCCCCTGCGTCATGGCCCTCGTGCCAGTACTGGCCACGAGACAGCGCATAGTGCCGCTAGTGGGCTGGGAGTAACTCGGGCAGGGAACCTGTGCCTGTTGTGCCGGCAACGCCACCGGGTCGTGCACTGCTTCGACCTGCGGATCATCCGCAGCGCGGACAACGGCTGCTGGCAGGTCGAGCATGCCGATGGCAGTGTGCTGCGAGGGCCACCGGACCGGTGGCGCGCTACCCGCGCGGCGCGCACCCCGGCCGTGTGAGACCGGTGGCTGGCGCCGGGTCAGCCGCCGGCGACGGCCGGGATGACCGAGACGGTGCTGCCGTCGCCGATCGACGTGGCCAGCCCGTCGGCGAACCGGACGTCGTCGTCGTTGACGTAGACGTTGACGAAGCGGCGCAGCGCGCCCGCGTCGTCCACCACCCGGGCCCGGATGCCGGGGAAGCGGGCGTCGAGGTCGGACAGCACCCCGGTCAGGGTGTCTCCCTCGGCCTCGACGACCGAGGCGCCCCCGGTGTACGTGCGCAGGATGGTGGGGATGCGAACAGAGACGGCCATCAGTCCTCCAGCCCGGTGGCGGCGAACGCCGCGTACGACGGGTCGATCGTCACCGTGGGCTGGGCGACCGGGGCGACGGCGTCCAGGGTCTTCAGCCCGTCACCGGTGTTGAGCAGCACGGTCTCGGCGTCGGAGTCGATGAGGCCCTGCGCGAGCAGCTTGACGTAGGTGGCCACCACGACCCCGCCGGCGGTCTCGGCGAACAGCCCCTCGGTGCGGGCGAGCAGCCGGATGCCCTCGACGATCTCGTCGTCGCTGACGTCACCGATGGCGCCGCCGGTGCGCCGGACGACGTCCAGGGCGTAGAGGCCGTCCGCGGGATTCCCGATCGCCAGCGACTTCGCGATCGTGTCCGGCCGGACCGGGCGGACGAAGTCCTGCCCGGCCTGGAACGCCGCCGAGACCGGCGAGCACCCGGTGGCCTGCGCGCCGAACACCTGGTAGGGCGTCGGTTTGATCAGCCCGGTGGCGGCCAGCTCGCGGAAGGCCTTGTCCACCTTGGTGAGCAGCGACCCGGAGGCCACCGGGGACACGATGGCGTCCGGGGTGCGCCAGCCGAGCTGCTCGGCCACCTCGTAGCCGACGGTCTTGGAGCCCTCGGCGTAGTACGGCCGCAGGTTCACGTTGACGAAGCCCCAGTCCTGCTCCGCGGCCACCTCCGAACACAGCCGGTTGACGTCGTCGTAGCTGCCGTCGACGGCCACCAGCGTGCCGCCGTACACCGCGGTCGTCACGATCTTGCCGGCCTCGAGGTCGGACGGCACGAACACCACCGAGCGCAGGCCGCGCCGCGCGGCGGCGGCGGCCACCGCGTTGGCCAGGTTGCCGGTCGAGGCGCACGCGACCGTCTGGTAGCCGAGCCGCTCGGCGGCCTCGAGGGCCACGGCCACCACCCGGTCCTTGAACGAGTGGGTCGGGTTGGCCGAGTCGTCCTTGACCCACAGCCGCCGCACGCCGAGCTCGCGGGCCAGCCGGTCGGCGCGGACCAGGGGCGTCCAGCCGGGCTGCAGCCCGCCGCGGTCGGTGATCTCGGGGACGACCGGCAGCAGCGGGGCGTATCGCCACATCGACTGGGGGCCGGACTCGATGGTCTCCCGACGCAGCGCCGGCAGCTCGTAGCCCACCTCGAGCGGCCCGAAGCACTCGGCGCACACGTAGCCGGCGGTCAGCGGCTGGCGCTGGCCGCACTCGCGGCACACCAGCGCGGTGGCGTTGCCGACGGCGGGCGCGTCAGCAGGACTGGGGGTGACAGCCGGTGCGGTAGCACGCGGCGAAGAAGCGATCAGCGACATCGCGAAAGGCCTTTCTCATCTTTCCCACGCTGCTGCGTGGGCCGGAGTTGGCACCTGCCCCCGATAGGCCTTGCGACGGTCTCGGGGGGGTTGCCGGGGCTTCATCGGGCCGTACCCTCTGCCCCTCTGGATGAGGACGTATGTAGTTGTGTGCGCGAGAGTAATCCACCCGTCCGCTCCTTGGCGAGGTTTGTCCGCATGCTGAGACGTGGGACCGGGCCGGAATGGAATCGGCTGGCGGCGAGGTTGCGCGCTCGTGGGCCACGGAGTCGTCGTGCTGCTCGCCGTGCTGGCCGCGGCGAGCGCCTTCGGTCTGTGGCGCCGGCGCACCGACGGCCGGCTCCGTGCGGTCGAGGCCGGTCCCCCCGCTGAGGCCGCCGCGACCGTTGCCACCACCCCGGACGACGGCAGCGGCGCATCGCTCGCCGGCTTCCTGCGGGCCGGTGGGCCGGACGCCGCCCTGGGTGAGCGGGCCACCCTGGTGCAGTTCTCCTCGGCCTTCTGCCAGCCGTGCCGGGCCGCGCGGGCCGTGCTGGCCGACGTCGCCCGGGCCGTGCCCGGTGTCGTGCACGTCGAGGTGGACGCGGAGTCGCACCTGGACCTGGTCCGGCGGCTGGGCGTGCGGCGCACCCCGACCGTGCTGGTGCTCGACCGGGCCGGGCGTGAGCTCGGCCGCGCGGTGGGCGTGCCCCGCCGGAGCTCGGTGCTTGCGGCCCTGACCGAGCTCGCATGATCGCTTCGGTTCGCCGCGTGCGCTGCGCGCTGACCCGGCGCCGGGCGGTCGACCTGCTCCGGACCGCTGCCGCGCTCCGTCCGGACTGCTGAGGCAGCCGGGCGCTGCGGCGCCGCGTGCGCGCCGCAGTGATCCGCGCATCCCCTGGAGCAACGACAACCCCACCACACCACGCCTGGAGCGCCCCGTGTCCGTCCCCCCGTCCACGTCCTCTCGCCGCGTCCCCGCCAACCGTCCGCTCGACCCGCGCGGCCCCCGGCTGGGCGCCGCGCTCACCACCGTCGTCCTCGCGGCGGTCCTGCTCGCCGGCCGGTCACCGGTCGGCGTGGTCCTGCTCGCCGCGCAGACCGCGGTGTTCGCCCTCGGCGCGGTCCGCGGGCCGGCGGCCACGCCGTACGGCTGGGTCTTCCGCCGGTTCGTGCGGCCTCGCCTCGCGCCACCCGCCGAGCTGGAGGACCCCCGACCGCCCCGGTTCGCGCAGTCCGTCGGCCTCGCCTTCGCGGCCATCGGGTTGGTCGCGCTGCTCGGCGACGCCACCGTGGTCGCGCTGCTGGCGCTCGGCGCGGCGCTGGCCGCGGCCTTCCTCAACGCGGCGTTCGGGCTGTGCCTGGGCTGCGAGCTGTACCTCCTCACGCGCCGGGCGACGGCGCGGGCCAGCTGAGGCCTAGCCTGCGGGTATGCGCTGCGTCGTCGTGGGGGCCGGGGCGTGGGGGCTGCCGGCCGCCGCCGAGCTGGCCGGCCGCGGCCACGACGTCACCCTGGTGGACCGCTACGGCGTCGCGCACCGGCTGGCGTCGTCCCCCGGACCGACCCGGTTGTGGCGGGTGACCCACCCCGACGCGGTCCGGGTGCGGCTGGCCCGGCGCAGCGTCGAGGCCATGCAGCGGCTGGCCAGCCGCTCCGGGCAGACCGTCTTCCTGCGCCGCGGGCTGCTGTGGCGCGACGACGCGTCGCTGGCCGCGGTGGCCACGGCGCTGGCCGCCGAGGGGGTCGAGCACGAGGTGGTGCCGGCCGCCGCGGTGGGACGGCTGCCCCTCGGGCTGCGCCCGGACGGGCGCGACGCCGTCTGGCAGCCGGACGCCGGGCCGGTGCTGGCCGCCGCCTCGATGGCGGCTCAGGCCGCGTTGTTCGACGCGGCCGGCGGGGTGCTCGAGGTCGGCCCGGTGGTGCGCGAGGTCCGGACCACCGCGGACGGCGTGCGGCTGCACCGCGCCGACGGCCAGGTCATGGACGCCGACGTCGTCGTGCTCGCGCCCGGTCCCGGGGCCCAGCCGTTGCTGGCCAGCGTCGGGGTCGACCTTCCGCTGAGGCCGCACCTGGAGCAGGTGGTGCACTTCGGGCGGCCCGGCGGCTCCGGTGCCACCGACGACCTGCCTTGCCTGTTCGACGGCCCGCGCGGCGACGAGCCCGGCCTCTACGCGATGCCCACGCCGGGCGTGGGCTACAAGGTCGGCCTGGACCGGCCGCTGCGGGACTGGGCCGAGGCCGACGACGACCGCACCCCCGACCCCGCGCTCGTGGCCG
Organism: Actinomycetes bacterium; assembly: GCA_036510875.1. Taxonomy (NCBI): domain Bacteria; kingdom Bacillati; phylum Actinomycetota; class Actinomycetes; species Actinomycetes bacterium. Next base: position 1,358 of record DATCDE010000344.1, on the reverse strand, counting down.
CGACCACCGAGCGGGTGCGCCGGGACGTCACCGGCGTCCCGGCGGTGCCGCTCGACGCGCAGGTGTGCAGCTGGACCGACTCGCCCGACGGGCGGTTCGTCATCGACACCCTCCCCGGGGGCGTCGTCGTGGCCTGCGGCGACTCCGGGGAGGGGTTCAAGTTCTCCGCGCTCATGGGCCTGCTGCTCGCCGACCTGGCCGAGGGGCGCACGCCGGACGCCGACGTCGCGACCTTCTCGATGGCCCGGTTCGAGCGCGGCCTGCCGGTGCCCGGCCCGCACGTGCTCGGCCGGTAGTGCCCTGCCCCGGACGGCCCGGTCAGGCCGGGTGCTCCACCAGGCAGAACTCGTTGCCCTCGGGGTCGGCCAGCACCACCCAGCGCCCGGCCTCGTCGTGCCGGGCCAGCACCGTCGCGCCCAGCGCGGTGACCCGGGCCACCTCGGCGTCCAGGTCGGGGGTGTGCAGGTCGGGGTGGAAGCGGTTCTTGGCCGTCTTCGGCTCCGGCACCGGCAGGAACAACCAGGTCGGCTCGCTGTCCGTCGCGTCGATGACCGCGGCCTCGGGCAGCGCGCGCCCGGCCCGGGCCGGGCGGCCCAGGACGGCGGCCCAGAACGCGCCCCGCCGTTGCGGGTCGGCCGCGTCGAAGGTCAGTGCCCCAAGGAACAGCATCCGCGGACTCTGCCGAGCGGTCCGCGCCGCCGGACGCTGCCGGGACCAACGGCCCTGTCTCCCCGCTCCGGTCGGGGTGACGCTCACCCAGGACCCGCAGATTGTTGAAGGAGGAACCATCGTGGCCAGTCGACCGCGTGCCGTCGTCGTGGGCGGCGGTGTCAGCGGGCTGGCCACGGCCCACTTCCTGCGGCGCGCAGCCGGCCCGGACCTCGAGCTGACCCTGCTGGAGGCCGGCGACCGGCTCGGCGGCAAGGTGCTCACCCAGCCGATCGCCGGGCACCCGGTGGACACCGGCCCGGACGCGCTGCTGGTCCGGGTGCCGGCCATGAAGGCGCTGCTCGAGGCGCTCGACCTCGACTCGGCGATCGTGGCCCCCGGGGCCGGCGGCGCCTACGTGTGGTCGCGCGGCCGGCTGCGCCGGCTGCCGCCGAGTACCCTGTTCGGCGTCCCGCAGCGGCCGTGGCCGCTGGTGCGCTCCGGGCTGCTCTCGCCGGTCGGCCTGGCCCGCGCCGGGCTCGACCTGGTGCTGCCCCGCCGTCCGGTGGGCGCGGACCCCTCGGTCGGCGAGCTGATCCGTCCCCGGCTGGGGTCGCAGGTGTTCGACCGGCTGGTCGACCCGTTGCTCGGTGGCGTGCACGCCGGCCCGGCCGACCTGCTGAGCGCGCGCAGCGCGGTCCCCGAGGTCG
>DATCDE010000343.1 GCA_036510875.1 Actinomycetes bacterium | reverse complement strand
CCCCGGCGAGCGGGCCGTCGCGCGCAGCGCCTGCACCAGGGCCGCCTGGCCGTACCCCGGCCAGGCGGCGGCCAGCTCGACGCCGACCCAGCCCTGGCCGGCCACCCGTGCGACCGCCGCCGCCAGCCCCTGCTGCTCGATCTCATGGGCGGCCAGGTCGGACAGCCGCGCCACGGCGTCCGGCGGGCCGGTCCAGGCGGGCAGCAGGAGCAGGACGCCGGCCAGGTCGGCCCGTTCCGCCGCGAGCAGGGCCGCTGCGTGCGCCCCGAGCGACACCCCACCGACCAGGGCGGCGGAGGTCGACTTCACGGCGGTGCGCAGCCCGGCGAGCACGACCGACACGTCACCGGACCGCTCGTCGAGGGCGACCAGCTCGAAGCCGGCTTCGTCCAACGCCTGGCCGAGCGCACGCCGGACGAAGTCGGTGGAGGAGCCGGAGCCGTGAGCGATCACAGCGGAGGGGCGCGGCACCCGCACCATGCTTCCACCACAGGTAGCCTTCGGGGATGGCCCAGGACGCGACCGGCGGCCCGGCCGGGGCGGCAGAGGTCGGGCCCGACGCGTCGCCCGGCCGGCTGCGTCGCGCGCTGTCCCGGTTCACCACCACCAGCCAGGAGCTGCACGACCGTGAGCTGCGCGAGGAGCACCGGGCCAGCGGCGCCACGCCCATCGGCGAGAGCCAGGTCGGCGAGCGCACGACGGTGGCGGGCACCGTGCGGAGCATGATGCTGCGCCCTCGCGGCGGTGTCCCCGCCCTGGAGGCCGAGCTGTACGACGGGAGCGGGTCGGTCACCTTGATCTTCCTGGGGCGGCGGCAGATCCAGGGCATCGACTGCGGGCGGCGGATGACGGCCAGCGGCCGGGTCACCTCGGTGGCCGGCCGTCCGGTGATCTTCAACCCATCCTACGAGCTGCGCCCGTGAGCGGCGGCGTGCGGGACCGGATGCCCTCCGACGAGGAGGGACTGCTCGAGCTGCTCGGCGGCCCACGCGGGCTGATCGACGCCGGCGTCCCCGGGGCGGTGTTCGCGCTGGCCTTCTCGCTGACCGGGCGACAGCTCGGGGTCTCGTTGGCCGCGGCGGTGGGGTCGGCCGCCGTGCTGTTCGTGCTCGCCCTGATCCAGCGGCGCTCGGTCCAGCAGGCCGTGGTGGGGCTGCTCGGCATCGCGGTGATGGCCGCGTTCGCGGCCCTGACCGGTCAGGCGAAGAACTTCTTCCTCCCCTCGGTGCTCAAGAACGGTGCCTACGCCGCGGTCTACCTGGTGTCGGTGCTGGTCCGCTGGCCGCTGCTGGGGGTCATGGTGGGCCCGCTGTTCGGCGAGGGGTTCGCCTGGCGCGACGACCCGCCGCGGATGCGGGCGTACTCGATGGCCAGCCTGGTGTGGGCCGGGATGTTCGCGAGCCGGCTGCTCGTCCAGCTGCCGCTGTACCTCGCCGGCCAGGTGGGCGCGCTCGGTGCCGTGGCCATCCCGCTCGGCCTGCCGTTGTTCCTGCCCACGCTGTGGATCACCTTCGCGATCCTGCGCCGGACTCCGCCGACCCGTCAGCAGCCGGCGGGGGAGCCAGTGCCGCCCGCTATCCCGGATGCGGACTGAGCAGCTGCTGCAGGAGCTCCTCGGACTCCGAAGCCGCGACGAACAACAGCTCGTCACCGGCCTCCAGCGGGTCGTCCGGCGCCGGTGAGATGACCCGACCGTCGCGCAGAATCGCCACCAGGGCTGAGTCCACCGGCCACGGCACGTCCGTCACCCGGTCCCCGACGTGCGGCGACCCGGTCGGCAGGGTGATCTCGACCAGGTTGGCGTCGCCCTGGCGGAAGGTGAACAGCCGCACTAGGTCGCCGACGCTGACCGCCTCCTCGACCAGCGCGGACAGCATGCGCGGGGTGGACACGGCGACGTCGACGCCCCAGGCCTCGTTGAACAACCACTCGTTCTTGGGATGGTTGACCCGGGCCACGACACGCGGGACGCCGAACTCGGTCTTGGCCAGCAGGGCCACCACCAGGTTGACCTTGTCGTCACCGGTTGCGGCGATCACCGCCTGGCAGGTGCTCAGCCCGGCCTTCTCCAGCACGGTGAGCTCGCAGGCGTCGGCGACCAGCCACTCGGCCCGGGGCAGGCTCTCCGGGCGGATGCACTCCCGGTCCCTGTCGATGAGCAGCACCTCGTGGCCGTTCTCGGTGAGCTCCGCGGCGATGGAGCGGCCGACCTTGCCGGCCCCAGCGATAGCGACCCGCATCAGTGCTCCTCCGTGGGCGGCGGTCTGTCGAGCTTCGCCTGGGCCGCCTGCAGCTGGTCGTCGCGGACCAGCACGTGCACCACGTCTCCCTGTTGCAGCACGCCGTCCTCCGAGGGCAGCATGCCCTCGCCGAGCCGGTTCACGAAGGCGATCCTGGCCGGGGTGGAGCGCTCGATGCGGCGCAGCGGCTGGCCGATCCAGGACGGGTCGACGTGCACCTGGGCCAGCCGGATCTGCCCGCTGGAGTCGAGCCACTCGGGCTGGGCGCCCTGGGGCAGCAGGCGGCGCATGATCTGGTCCGCCGTCCAGCGGACCGTGGCGACGGTGGGGATCCCGAGCCGCTCGTAGACCGCGGCGCGACGCTGGTCGTAGATGCGCGCGGCCACGTTCTCCACGCCGAAGGTCTCCCGGGCCACCCGGGCCGCGATGATGTTGGAGTTGTCGCCGCTGCTCACGGCCGCGAAGGCGGAGGCGCGGTCGGTGCCGGCCTCCTGGAGCACCTCGCGGTCGAAGCCGATCCCGGTCACGGTGCGGCCACCGAAGTCGGAGGACAGCCGGCGGAAGGCCTGCGTGTCGGCGTCGATGACGGACACGGAGTGCCCGGCAGTGTCGAGGGCCTCGGCGAGGGTGGACCCCACCCGCCCGCACCCCATGATCACGATGTGCACGGCGTCCAGCGTGCCACATCTGGCATGGGCTCTGCGCACGGCCACGTGCCTGGGCCCTAGCATCGTGGCCCGTGACGGCTCTCGGCGACTCGTTCAAGCGGATCCTGGTCGGCCGAGCCATGCGCTCGGACCGGCTGGCCGAGACGCTGCTGCCGAAGCGCATCGCCCTCCCGGTGTTCGCCAGCGACGCGCTGTCCTCGGTGGCCTATGCCCCCGACGAGATCTTCCTGACCCTCTCGGTGGCCGGCCTGACGGCCTACGCGTTCTCCTGGCAGATCGGGCTCGCGGTCGTCGTCATGCTCACCGTGGTCGCTTCGTACCGGCAGACCGTGCACGCCTACCCGAGCGGGGTCGGGGACTACGAGGTGGCCACGGTCAACCTCGGCCGTAACTCCGGGCTGGTGGTGGCCAGCGCCTTGCTCGTGGACTACGTCCTGACGGTGGCGGTGTCCGGGTCGTCCGGGGTGCAGAACGCGGCGGCCGCCGTCCCCTGGGTGCAGGGTCGCGAGGTCTACGTCGCCGTGGTCTTGGTGCTGCTGCTCATGGCGGCCAACTTGCGGGGTGTGCGCGAGTCCGGCGCCCTCTTCGCCATCCCGACGTACGCGTTCATGGTCGGGGTCATCGGGATGGCGCTGTACGGGCTGTTCCGGGACTTCCGCGGCGACCTGCCGCTGGCGGAGAGCCCGATCTACACGCTTAAGCCCGAAGCGGTGCTGAGCAACGGGTTCACCGGCTTCGCCGCCGCGTTCCTGCTCATGCGCGCGTTCTCGTCCGGCTGCGCAGCCCTCACTGGCGTCGAGGCGATCAGCAACGGGTCCCGGCCTTCCGGCGGCCGAAGAGCAAGAACGCGGCGACCACGCTGATGCTGCTGGGCGTGATCGCGGTGTCCATGCTCATGGCGATCATCGAGCTGGCCAACCGGATGCAGCTGCGGTTCGCCGAGGACCCGGCCAGCCAGCTGCTGCTGTCCGGCAAGCCGGTCGGCGACTCGTACACGCAGAACACAGTGATCGGACAGCTGTCCAAGGCGGTGTTCACCGGGTTCCCGATCGGCTTCTACTGGGTGACCGCGGTGATCGCGATCATCCTGGTGCTCGCCGCGAAGACGGCGTTCAACGGGTTCCCGGTGCTGGGGTCGGTGCTGGCCCGCGACGGCTACCTGCCGCGCCAGCTGCACACCCGCGGCGACCGGCTGGCCTTCAGCAACGGCATCATCCTGCTGGCCGGGTTCGCGCTCGTGCTCATCGTCGCCTTCGACGCGCAGCTGACCCGGCTCATCCAGCTGTACATCGGCGGCGTCTTCGTGTTGTTCTCGCTCAGCCAGCTGGGCATGGTCCGGCACTGGAACCGGCTGCTGCGGACCGAGACCCACGAGGCGGCCCGGCGGCACATGGTGCGCGCACGGGCCATCAACGCGTTCGGCCTGGTCATGACCGGCACCGTGCTCATCGCCGTGCTGGCCACCAAGTTCGTCCGGGGCGCCTGGATCGCGATCCTCGCGATGGCCGTCATCTTCGTGCTGATGCAGGGCATCCGGCGGCACTACGTCCTGGTGGCGGAGGAGCTCGCGCTGACCGAGGACGAGACGACGGCGCTGCCCAGCCGTATCCATGCCGTCGTCCTGGTGTCCAAGCTGCACAAGCCGGCCATGCGGTCGCTGGCGTACGCGCGCGCTTCGCGGCCGGCCACACTCGAGGCGCTGACCGTCAACGTGGAGCCGGCCGAGACCGCCGCGCTGCAGGGGGAGTGGGAGCGCCGGCAGATCCCGGTGCCGCTGCGGGTCCTCGACTCGCCGTACCGGGAGGTCACCCGCCCGATCGTCGACTACGTCCGCGGGATCCGCCGGCAAAGCCCGCGCCACATCGTCGACGTGGACGTGCCCGAGTACGTCGTGGGCCGCTGGTGGGAGACCCTGCTGGCCAACCAGAGCGCGCTGCGGCTGAAGATCAGGCTGCGGTTCACCCCGGGTGTCGTCGTCTCGGTGCCGTACCAGCTGCGCTCGTCCGCAGCGGCGGCGGCCCGGCCGGAGGACTTCGGCGCGGGCGCGGTGCGTCGGGGCGAGCCGCCCGCCGCCGTGGCCGAGCAGACGCTCGAGGACGTCGTGGAGCGGGAGAGCCAGCCCTGAGCGGCACCGATGACCTGGCCGGAGCCGAGCTGACGCTCGACGTCGGCCCGGTCGCCCACGGCGGGCACTGCGTGGCCCGGCACGACGGCCGGGTGGTGTTCGTCCGGCACGCGCTGCCCGGTGAACGGGTGCGGGCCGTGGTCACCGATGGTGGTGCGTCCTCGCGGTTCCTGCGGGCGGACGCGGTGGAGGTGCTCGTGGCCTCTCCCGACCGGGTCGCCCCCCGGTGCCCGCACGCCGGGCCGGGCGGCTGCGGCGGCTGCGACTTCCAGCACGTCTCGGTGGCTGCCCAGCGCAGGCTCAAGGCCGCGGTCGTGGCGGAGCAGCTGCAGCGGCTGGCCGGGATCGATCGGGCCGTCGCGGTGGAGCCGGTCACCGGGGACGACGACGGGCTCGGCTGGCGGACCCGGGAGCGGTTCGCCATCGACCCCGCCGGCCGGGCCGGGCTGCGCCGGCACCGCTCGCACGAGGTGCTGCCGCTCGGCTCCTGCCCGCTGTGCCATCCGCTGGTGGCCGAGACCGGGGTGCTGGACCGAACCTGGCCGGGCGTGGCTGAGCTCGAGGTCGCCGTCTCGGTGTCGACGGGGGAGCAGCTGGTGCTCGCCGACGGAGCCCCGACCGGGCGCGGCCGGCTGACCGAGCGGGCCGCCGGCCGGGACTGGCGGGTCACCGGGGGCGGCTTCTGGCAGGTCCACCCGGGGGCGGCCGACGCCCTCGTGGGCGCGGTCCGGTCCCTGGCCGCGCCGGCCGCGGGGGAGCGCGTCGTCGACCTGTACGCCGGCGTGGGCCTGTTCGCCGGGGCGCTGGCCGAGGGCGTCGGTCCCGGCGGCCGGGTCGATGCCGTGGAGTCCGCGCTGGGTGCCGTTCGGGACGCCCGCCGCAACCTGCACGACCTGCCCACCGTGCGGCTGCACCACGACCGGGTGGACGGCTGGCTGCGGCGCGGAGAGGTCAGTCGGTGCGACGTCGTCGTCCTCGACCCGCCGCGGACCGGCGCCAAGCGGGACGTGGTCGAGCGCATCGCCCGGCTGCTCCCCCGCGCGGTCGTCTACGTGGCGTGCGACCCGGCTGCGCTGGCCCGGGACGTGGAGACGTTCGGCCGGCTGGGCTGGCAGCTGGCCGGGCTGCGGGCGTTCGACCTGTTCCCGATGACGCACCACGTCGAGTGTGTCGCGCTGCTGACGCGGGACGGTCAGCGCGGCGGTGGGCCGGCCAGCAGCTCGTAGCTGGGGTTGGCCATGGCCAGGTGCCCGTCGGCCTCGCCGACCATCCCCTCGAGCTCCACCTTGGACCCCGGGGCGATCCCCGCGATGCTGCGTCGTCCGTAGAACAGCACGGTGATGCCGCCGGTGCCGTCCCAGACCTCGACGGCGAGAGCGGGCGCGCCGGAGAGCGGGGTCACCCGCACCGACCGCACCCGGCCCTGGATCCGGGCCCGCTGCCGCCAGGTCAGCTCGACGATCGGGGTGATGCCGTCCCCGTCGCGTCGCGGCGGGGCTGACGGCACCGGCTCCCTGGCCAGGAAGGCACCGCGGGTGCTGCTGGGCAGTGGCGAGCCCGCCGCCACGGCGACGGCGACCTCCGGTGGCTTCTGCAGCGCGCTGGCCACGTTGAACGGCACGATCGTCGCGGACACGTTGGGGACCTGGCTGACGGCCTGGGCGATGTCGTCCGCTGTCCGGTCATGCAGCAGCCGGCCGAGCAGCGGCGCGTAGCTGCGTCGCGGCATCAGCAGGGTGACCTCGGAGGTGCCGTCCGCGGCCGCTCGCAACGCCAGGGTGAGCGCCGCGTGGATCAGCCGCCGGTCGGGGCACTCGATCAGCTCGAGGGGTACCTCGGCGGCGTCGGTCTCGGTCCACACCTGGCGCAGCCGCTCGGCGTGCTGTCCGTCGATCACGAAGTGCACCGCGTGCAGCTGGGTGGGCTTGAGCGAGCGGGCGTAGCGAAGGGCCCGGATGGTCGCCAGGTCCAGGGAGTCGACGAGCACCAACACGATGTGCCGGCTGAAGTTGGCGGCGGCCGGCGCGGTCCGGGCCGCCTCGAGCGCCCTGGCCTCGGCCCGGTACTCCCGGTTCAGCCGGATCAGCACCATGGTGAGGATCGGGAAGAGCAGCACGACCAGCCAGGCGCCCTCGGTGAACTTGGTGACCACGAAGATGCCCACCACGAGCACCGACAGCGTGCCCGAGGCCAGGTTGATCGCCACCTTGCCCTTCCAGCGGCCGGTCCGCTCCCGATGGAAGTGCCTGGCCATCCCGAAGCCGGCGAAGCTGAACCCGGTGAACACGCCGATCGCGTAGAAGGCGACCAGCTTGTCGACGTGCGCCTTGGTCGCCAGCAGCAGTGCGATGGACGTCGCGGCCAGCACGATGATCCCGTTGGAGAACGCCAGCCGGTGCCCGCGCTTGGTGAGCTGGCGGGGCAGGAACGAGTCCTCGGCCACGAAGCTGGTGAGGAACGGGAAGCCGTTGAACGAGGTGTTCGCCCCGGTGTACAGGATGAGCATGGTGGCCAGCTGGACCACGAAGTACATCGCGTGGCCGAGCGGCCCGCCGCCCAGGGCGGCGTGGGCCACCTGTGAGATCACGGTGGGTGTCCCCTTGCGGTACGGCATGGCGTGCGTGTAGTGCGCCAGCCAGGAGACCCCGAGTACCAGGCTGCCCAGGATGGTGCTCATCACCACGAGGGTCCGGCGGGCGTTCGGCCCCTCGGGGCTGCGGAAGGCGCCGACCCCGTTCGAGATCGCCTCCAACCCGGTGAGGGACGAGCCGCCGTTGGCGAACGCGCGCAGCAGGTAGAAGACGCCGAGCAGCGAGAGCAGCGCCGTCGTGCTGCTGACCGACACCATGCCCGGCTCGTTGGTCGGGTTGCGGGGCAGCTGGCCGAGCAGTTCGCGGGTCAGTCCCACGATGATCACCACGGCCATCGAGCCGGCGAAGAAGTAGGTCGGGAACGCGAAGGCACGACCGGCCTCGCGGATCCCTCGCAAGTTGCCGTAGAAGATGAGCAAGACGACGCCCACGGTGATCTCGACGGTCCAGCGGGCGAGCGACGGAACCGCCGAGGCCAGCGCCGCGGTACCCGCCGCGGACTGCACCGCCACCGTGACGATGTAGTCGAGCATGAGCGCGACCGCGGCGACCTGGGCCACGGTAGGACCGAAGTTGTCCCGCGCCACGACGTACGAGCCACCGGCCTTGGTGTAGACCATGACGACCTCGCGGTACGACAGGGTCACCAGCAGGAGCACGCCGAGGATCACGCCGGTGAGCGGCATCAGAATGGTGAACGCCGCGATTCCGAAGATCGGCAGCAGCACGATGAGCATCTCCTCGGAGCCGTACGCCGAGGATGAGATGCAGTCCGAGGACAGCACGCCGAGGGCCAGGGGCTTGGACAGCCGCTCCTCGTTCAGCTGCTCGTTCACGAGCGGCTGGCCCAGCAGCAGGCACTTGGCCCGGTAGCTCCACGACTCCCGGACGACGGACTGGGTGGCGCTTTGAAGGGGGAGGACCGCCTGCGGTTCCGGGCTCATAGGCGCAAGCCTAGGTTCGCCCCCCTCCCCCTCCTGCATGAAGGTGCCCTTCTGTGCGCACTGCCGCACAAAGCCACCCTTCATCCCGCCCACGCAGTGCCCAGCCGGCCGCCGCTGCCCGGCGCCGAGGGGTTGTCGTCGTCCATGAAGGGTGGACATGTGCGGCCACACGCGCAGAAGGGCATTCCTGACGGAGCTCAGTGAGTCAAGACTGTTGGCCACGTTTGGGTTTGGCCGGTGGGGGCGGCTTCTGGGCGCGTCGAGCTAGGGGGCGGGGTCGACACGGAGCGCCCGGAGCCCGAAGGGCGAGGACGAACGGTGTTGACGCTGTCCCTGCTCGGCGCAGACTCAATGAGCCGGCACCGGTCGATGCGGGTGGTGTGTCTCGCTCCAACGATGAGTCTTCTGGATCGGGGCACCCGGGTGGGTGCCAGGCATTCGTTCGCCCCGAGCGGAGTTCCCTGGTGGCATGGAGCGATGCGGCGGTCACGACGTGCGCGGGGTCAATCTGACGGTGACGCTGTAGTCGGCGTCGTGCCGCTCCGCGGCCTCGACCACCGGCCGCTGGGAGCCGGCGGAGTCGACCCGGTCCACAGCCGGCAGGAGTCCCGGCATCCGGCCGGGATCGCGGCCACGCACTCGTCGATGAACGAGCCCATCGCGCGGGCGTCGTGGGCCGAGCCCTCCCGTGCCCGCAGCGCCAGCACGTCACTGGTCTCCCCGCAGACCCCGACCAGCGGTGACAGCGACGTCTGCCCCCCAGCAGCACCTCGGTCAAGGTCCGGTAGCAGGCCCCGCCGGTGTAGCCGCCCGGCCGCAACCGACGCTGGTCGGCCTCGCCGACCACGTTGACCCGGTCCAGCAGCGGGCCCCACAGCGCCGCCCCCGCCACGCCGGTCACAACGTCGGCCGACGCCGACACCACCGGGGCCGGGACCGACCGGGCCGGACGCGCCAACACGACATCACAGGAACCTCGAACAACACCCTCGGTATCGTTCACCCCGAAGGTGCCCTTTCTTGCGGCGAATCGCGACTTCAGCAATCACGATTATCCGTTGCAGGAAGGGCACCTTCGCGTCACGACACCCTCACCCCGACCCACCCCGCTGAAAGATCAGGGTCAGACAATCCGAGAATCCTCGGATCACCCACCGAGCGGGAGGCCCGCCCCGCTCCGTCATCGCATCACCTTCATGCGGGGGAGGGGAGGTATCTTGATATCGAGATAGTCGTGCACGAGATACTGGGCGGCGCGGGTCGGCTGGGGCAGGATGGCGGCACATGGGAGACGGGAGTCTGCGGTGAGCATCGACAGCATCGACAGCTTCGGGAGCAAGGGGTCGCTGCAGGTCGGCGACGCGTCGTACGAGGTGTTCCGGCTGGCCGCCGTCCCGGGGGCGCAACGGCTGCCCTACAGCCTCAAGGTGCTGCTGGAGAACCTGCTGCGGACCGAGGACGGCGTGAACATCACCGCCGACCACGTCCGGGCGCTGGCCGCCTGGGACCCCCTCGCCGAGCCGGCCACCGAGATCCAGTTCACCCCGGCCCGGGTGATCATGCAGGACTTCACCGGCGTCCCCTGCGTCGTCGACCTGGCCACCATGCGCGAGGCGGTCCGCGACCTCGGTGGTGACCCCTCGCGGATCAACCCGCTGGCTCCGGCCGAGCTGGTCATCGACCACTCGGTCATCGCCGACGTGTTCGGCCGCGACGACGCCTTCGAGCGCAACGTCAAGCTCGAGTACGGCCGCAACCGCGAGCGCTACCAGTTCCTGCGCTGGGGGCAGGGCGCCTTCGACGAGTTCAAGGTGGTGCCGCCCGGCACCGGGATCGTGCACCAGGTCAACATCGAGTACCTGGCCCGGGTGGTCATGGTCCGCGACGGCCGGGCCTACCCCGACACCTGCGTGGGCACCGACTCGCACACCACCATGGTCAACGGCCTCGGCGTGCTCGGCTGGGGCGTCGGCGGCATCGAGGCGGAGGCGGCCATGTTGGGTCAGCCGGTTTCGATGCTGATCCCGCGGGTGGTCGGCGTCAAGCTGGCCGGCCAGCTGCCCGAGGGGACCACGGCCACCGACCTGGTGCTCACGATCACCGAGATGCTGCGCCAGCACGGGGTGGTCGGCAAGTTCGTCGAGTTCTACGGCAGCGGCGTCGGCGCCGTGCCGCTGGCGAACCGGGCCACCGTCGGCAACATGAGCCCCGAGTACGGCTCGACCGCCGCGATCTTCCCGATCGACGACGAGACCTTGCGGTACTTGCGGCTCACCGGCCGGTCCGCGGAGCAGGTCGCGCTCATCGAGGCGTACGCCCGCGAGCAGGGGCTGTGGCACGACCCGGGCCACGAGCCGGACTACTCCGAGCACCTCGAGCTCGACCTGTCCACCGTCGAGCCGTCCATCGCCGGGCCGAAGCGCCCGCAGGACCGGATCCGGCTGGCCGACGCGGCCACCGCGTTCCGCGCGGCCGTCGTCGACTACACCGGCGGCGAGGTGTCCAAGCCCACCCCGGTGACGACGCCCGAGGGGGCCGCGTACGAGCTGGACCATGGCGCCGTGGTGGTCGCGGCCATCACCTCGTGCACCAACACCAGCAACCCGTCGGTCATGATCGGCGCCGCGCTGCTGGCCAAGAGGGCGGTCGAGCGCGGCCTCACCCGCAAGCCGTGGGTGAAGACCACGCTGGCGCCCGGCTCCAAGGTGGTCAGCGACTACTACGACCGGGCCGGCCTCACCCCGTACCTCGACAGGCTGGGCTTCAATCTGGTCGGCTACGGCTGCACCACCTGCATCGGCAACAGCGGCCCGCTGATCGACGAGGTCAGCGCCGCCGTCAACCAGGCCGACCTCGCGGTCACCGCGGTGCTGTCCGGCAACCGGAACTTCGAGGGCCGGATCAACCCGGACGTGAAGATGAACTACCTGGCGTCACCGCCGCTGGTGGTCGCCTACGCCATCGCCGGGACCATGAACCTCGACCTGCTCAACGACCCGCTGGCCCACGACCCGGACGGCGCGCCGGTCTACCTGCGCGACCTGTGGCCGAGCCCGCAGGAGATCCAGGACGTCATCGAGTCGGCGGTGCGGGCCGACATGTTCGCCAGCGACTACGCCGACGTCTTCGCCGGCGACGAGCGCTGGCGGTCGCTGCCCACCCCGACCGGCAACACCTTCGCCTGGGCCGACGACTCGACGTACGTGCGCAAGCCGCCCTACTTCGACGGCATGGGCCGCGAGCCGCAGCCGGTCACGGACATCGCCCGGGCCCGGGTGCTGGCCAAGCTGGGCGACTCGGTCACCACCGACCACATCAGCCCGGCCGGCGCGATCAAGGCGGACAGCCCGGCCGGTCGCTACCTCTCCGAGCACGGCGTGGATCGCAAGGACTTCAACTCCTACGGGTCCCGCCGGGGCAACCACGAGGTGATGATCCGGGGCACCTTCGCCAACATCCGGCTGCGCAACCAGCTGCTGGACGGCGTGGAGGGCGGCTTCACCCGAAACCTGCTCACCGGCGAGCAGGACACCATCTACGACGCCGCCCAGGCCTACGCCCAGGCCAGCGTCCCGCTGGTGATCCTGGCCGGCAAGGAGTACGGCTCCGGCTCCTCCCGCGACTGGGCCGCCAAGGGCACCGCGCTGCTCGGCGTGCGCGCCGTGATCGCCGAGTCGTACGAGCGGATCCACCGCAGCAACCTGATCGGCATGGGCGTGCTGCCGCTGCAGTACCCCGCCGGGCAGAGCGCCGCCAGCCTCGGGCTCGGCGGAACGGAGACCTTCTCGATCAGTGGGGTGACCGCGCTGAACGAGGGGACGACGCCCCGCACGGTGGCCGTGGAGGCGGTGGGGGCGGACGGTTCGACGGTCCGGCTCGACGCGGTGCTGCGCATCGACACGCCGGGTGAGGCCGACTACTACCGCAACGGCGGCATCCTGCAGTACGTGCTGCGCAGCCTGCTGGCCTGACGCCGTCCGGCACTAGGCTCGCCGCCGTGCCGCTCGTCGCCGGGATCGACTCGTCCACCCAGTCCGTCAAGGTCGTCGTCCGGGACGCCGCGACCGGGGCGCTTGTGCGCGCCGGTCGGGCGTGGCACCCGGACGGCACCGAGTGCCCGCCGCAGGCCTGGTGGGAGGCGCTGGCCGAGGCGTCGGCCGGGCTGCTCGACGACGTCGCCGCGGTGTCGGTCGCCGGCCAGCAGCACGGCATGGTGGTGCTGGATGCCGACGGCGAGCCGGTCCGCGCGGCGCTGCTGTGGAACGACACCCGCAGTGCCCCGGACGCAGTCGACCTGGTGGCCGAAGGCGGGGGACCGGCGGAGTGGGCGCGGGCGGTGGGCTCGGTGCCGGTCGCCAGCTTCACCGTGACCAAGCTGCGCTGGCTGGCCCGGCACGAGCCGGACCTCGCGGCCCGGGCCGAGCGCGTGCTGCTGCCGCACGACTGGCTGACCTGGCGACTGGCCGGCCGCCCCGACGAGCCGACCACCGACCGGGGCGATGCCTCGGGCACCGGCTACTGGTCGCCCGCGACGGGGGAGTACCGCCCGGACCTGCTGCGGCTGGCGTTCGGCCGCGACCTCGCGGTGCCGCGGGTCGCCGCTCCGGCCGAGGTGGTCGGCGAGCTGCCCGGCGGCGCGCTGCTGGCCCCCGGCTCCGGGGACAACATGGGCGCCGGGCTGGGGCTGGGGCTGGTCCCCGGCGACGTCGTCGTCTCGCTGGGCACCTCGGGCACCGCGTTCGCCGTCTCGGAGGTCCCGGCCGCCGACGTGTCGGGAGCCGTCGCGGGGTTCGCCGACGCCACCGGGCGGTACCTGCCCCTCGTCGCCACGCTCAACGCCGCCCGGGTGCTCGCCGCCGGGGCTCGGCTGCTCGGCGTCGACCTGGACGGGTTCGGCGACCTGGCGCTGCGTGCCGAGGCCGGCGCGGGCGGGCTGGTGCTGCTGCCGTACCTGGACGGCGAGCGGACGCCGAACCTGCCCGATGCCACCGGCAGCCTGCACGGCATCACCAGGGACAACCTCACCCCGGAGAACGTGGCCAGGGCGTGCGTCGAGGGCATGTTGTGCGGCCTCGCCGACGCGATCGACGCGCTGGTGGCGGTGGGCGCCCGGCCGCAGCGGGTGCTGCTGATCGGCGGAGCGGCGGCCTCCACCGCGGTGCGGGCGGTCGCCCCCGCGCTGTTCGGCATGCCGGTGCACGTGCCCCCGCCGAGCGAGTACGTGGCCGACGGCGCGGCGCGGCAGGCGGCCTGGGTCCTGCTCGGCTGTGAACAGCCGCCGGCCTGGCCGGTCGAGGGCACCTTGATCGTCGAGGCCGCCGCGACCCCGCAGGTGAGGGCGGCCTATGCGGCCGCCCGCGTGGCGCTGCACGGCAGGGCATGACTCGCGTCCCGCCCGGCTGGCCGGCGGAGGTCCCGCCGCCGGACGCCCCGAACTGGGAGCGTCGGGCGGCCAACTGGCTGCTCGACCTGTGCCCGCCCGAGTTCCGCGGCTACGACGTGCTGACCCGGCAGAGCCGGCTGCTCGCCTACCTGGCCGCCCACCAGGTGGACGCCGCGATCGCCGGCGTCAGGTCCGCGCTGGCCTCGGTGCGGGCGGACCTGCGCGACGTCCTGCCCCCGCCGGCCATGGTGGAGGCGATCGACGTGCTGGAACGGGAGGGGGCCCGGTTGGACGGCGTCCGCCGGTCGGTGGCGCTCGTGCAGGAGGCGCTGGCCGGCACCCGCCGGCCGCCCCGACTTTAGCCAGGTGAACGGCGCCGCCCCGGCTTTGGCCAGGTGAACGGCTCGTGACGGAATTGTTACCGGTTTGCTCCCCCGAGGTGGCTCAATCCTCTTGAACCGGCGGCTCGGGGTGCATATGTTGCGGCTGACAACATTCGTGGTGAACGGGGCCCGAACCGCGGGAACGCGATCCACACGTGCGCCCAGTACCACTCGAGCGGACCTGCCCGTCTCGGTACGAAACTCGCCAGGAAAGGATTCGGGTCAAATGCGGAAGAACTCACTCGTCGCTGTCGCCGGTCTCTCGGTCGCAGCGCTCGGACTGGCTGCCTGTGGCAGCAGCAGCAGTGGTGGCGGGGGGACCGGTGCCTCGGCCAGCAGCAGCGGCAAGGCGGCGTACGTCGGCGTGATCCTGCCCGACACCGCCTCATCCTCCCGCTGGGAGAACAACGACCGGCCGTACCTCGAGGCCGCCTTCAAGGCCGCCGGCGTGAAGTACGACATCCAGAACGCTCAGGGTGACAAGGCGAAGTTCCAGACCATCGCCGACGGCATGCTGAACGAGGGCGTCAACGTCCTCATGATCGTCAACCTGGACAGCCCCACGGGTGCGGCCGTGGAGTCGAAGGCCAAGGCGCAGGGTGTCGCCACCATCGACTACGACCGGCTCACGCTGGGCGGCACGAGGGACTACTACGTCTCGTTCGACAACGTCGCGGTCGGTACGGCTGAGGGCACCGGCCTGGTCAAGTGCATGCAAGCCCTGGGCAAGAAGAGCGGAAACGTGGTCGAGCTCAACGGCTCGCCGACCGACAACAACGCGACCCTGTTCAAGCAGGGTTACGACAAGGTCATCCGCGGCGCCGGCTACAAGGTCGTCGCTGACCAGGCGGTGCCGAACTGGGACAACACCCAGGCGGGCACGATCTTCGAGCAGATCTTCGCCGCCCAGAAGGGCGCCATCGACGGCGTTGACGCCGCGAACGACGGCCTCGGCGGCGCGGTGGTCTCCGTCCTCGCACGGAACGGCCTTGCGGGCAAGGTCCCGGTGACTGGCCAGGACGCGACCGACCCCGGTCTGCAGCGTGTGCTGCTGGGCACCCAGTGCGTGACCGTCTACAAGGCGATCAAGAAGGAGGCGGACGCGGCGTCTGCGCTGGCCATCGCGCTGGCCAAGGGCGACAAGCAGCAGGCTGACGCGCTGGCGACTGGAACGGTGCAGGACAGCACCAGCAACCAGCCGGTCAAGTCGGTGCTGCTGACCCCGGTGGGGATCTACCCGGCGACCGTGAAGGACGTCGTGGCTGACGGCTTCACCACCGCTGCGAAGCTCTGCACCACTGCGCAGCTGAAGGCGGCCTGCACGAAGTACGGGGTCTCCTGACCCGTTAGTCCGGTAGGGGTGGCCACCTGAGGGCGGCCACCCCTACCGTCGGACGTGACTGTCGGCGACTGACTGACTTGTGACTGCGAGAGGGCCCCGCATGTCCGCTGAACTGGCTGCACCGGAAGTACGCCGCACCCCTGGAAGTACCCCGCTGCTGTCGATGCGGGGGATCAACAAGAGCTTCGGCGCCGTCCATGTGCTCTATGACGTCGACTTCGACGTCTTCCCGGGCGAGGTGACCGCCCTGGTAGGCGACAACGGCGCCGGCAAGACCACCCTGATCAAGGCCGTCGCCGGGATCTACCCCGTCGACAGCGGCGAGATCATCTTCGAGGGGCACACGGTCTCCATCCATGACCCGAAGCAGGCCAGCACCCTCGGCATCGAGGTCGTCTACCAGGACCTGGCGCTGTGCGACAACCTCGACGTGGTCCACAACATGTTCCTCGGTCGGGAGCAGAAGCGGGCGGGGGTGCTCGACGAGTCGACGATGGAACTGCGAGCCCGGGACACGCTCAACGGTCTGTCCGTCCGAACACTCAAGTCGGTCCGCCAGGCGGTGGCCAGCCTGTCCGGCGGTCAGCGCCAGACCGTGGCCATCGCCCGAGCCGTGCTGTGGAACAGCAAGCTGGTCATCCTCGACGAGCCCACGGCGGCGCTCGGGGTCTCGCAGACCGAGCAGGTGCTGCACCTGGTGCGGCGACTCGCTGACAAGGGGCTGGGCGTCGTCCTCATCTCGCACAACATGAACAACGTCTTCGAAGTGGCCGACCGGATCGCCTGCCTGTACCTGGGGCGGATGGCGGCCCAGGTACAGGCCGACGAGGTCAGCCACGCGCAGGTCGTCGAGCTCATCACTGCAGGTCGAAGTGGTGAGTTCGGCATCGCGGAGGCGCTCAGCGACACAGTCACGGGCGCCGCTGCCACCACCCGGGAGGAGTAGGCATGACCACCGACACCGTCGCCCCCGAGGTCGCCGGCGAAGGGCCCGGCAACGACCTGCGGGACGCGTGGGACGACTACTGGGCCCGGATCCGCGGCGGCGACGTGGGTGCGCTGCCCGCGGTGCTCGGGCTGGTCACGCTCGTCATCCTCTTCTCGGCCATGAGGAGCTCGACGTTCCCCACGACGTTCAACTTCGCCAACCTGATCAACCAGAGCGCCGCGGTGATCGTCATCGCGATGGGTCTGGTGTTCGTGCTGCTGCTCGGCGAGATCGACCTGTCGGTGGGCTTCGCCGCCGGCACCAGCGCGGCGGTGATCGGCGTCACGTTGACGCTGCACAACTGGCCCTGGGAGCTCGCGGTTGTCGCAGCCCTGCTCACGGGTGTCGCCATCGGCCTCATGATCGGCCTGCTGGTGGCCAGGCTCAGGATTCCCAGCTTCGTGGTCAGCCTCGCGTTCTTCCTCGGCCTCCAGGGCGTCATGCTGCTGGTCATCGGCGAGGGCGGCACGATCAGGATCTCGAACTCCCAGATCCTCGCGTTGATGAACAACAACCTCACGCCGATCCAGGGCTGGGTGCTGTTTGCACTCGTAGTCATCGGCTACGCGTTCGTCACCTACCGGGGAATCCTCGCCCGCAGGAAGTCCGGTCTGCCCACCCAGTCGATCATCGTCTGGGGCGTCAAGCTCGCCGCCCTCGCGGTCGTGCTCGGAATCGCGACCTTCCTGCTCAACCAGGAGCGCAGCCGCAACCCCACGGTGGCCTCGATCAAGGGCGTACCCGTGATCGTCCCAGTACTCCTGATCCTGCTGGTCGGTCTGACCTTCCTGCTGTCGCGCACGGCTCTCGGCCGGCACATCTACGCCGTCGGCGGCAACGCCGAGGCGGCCCGGCGTGCCGGCATCAACGTGGCACAGGTGCGGATCTTCTGCTTCGTCGTGTGTTCGACGCTGGCGGCCTTCGCCGGGATCCTGCTGGCCTCCCGTGACAACTCCGCGTCGCCGTCGACCGGTGGGTCGATCACCACCCTCAGCGCGGTCGCGGCGGCGGTCATCGGCGGCACCAGCCTCTTCGGCGGACGCGGCAAGATCCGGGACGCGATCCTCGGCGGCCTGGTCCTCGCGGTCATCAACAACGCACTGCCGTTGATCACGCAGCAGTCCGGCATCACGTTCATCGTGACCGGGCTCGTGCTGCTGTTCGCGGCGAGCGTCGACGCCATCTCGCGCCGACGAGCAGCCGCGTCCGGGATCGGCTAGCCGCGGATCGCCACGGAGCCACTCCATGGCCGCCACGCTGGCAGGTGCCACCCAGGACGAGGTGCGCCGACACAACCTCGGCGGCCTGCTGCGGATTCTGCACGTGCGTGGTGCGATCTCGCGGTCCGACCTGACGGCGCTCACCGGGCTCAACCGCAGCACGGTGGGGGCGCTCACCGGCGAGCTGGCTCTCGCCGGGCTGGTCCGTGAGGTCGCGCCGGTCGGGCGTGGTGGGGCCGGGCGGCCCTCGATCGTGGTCGAGCCGGCGAGCGACCGGGTCTTCGTGCTTGCTCTGGACGTGGGCGCGCACCGGTTGGCGGCGGCCCGGGTGGGGCTGGGCGGACAGATCCTCGACCGTCGTGAGCTGCGCCAGCACGAGGCCGACTACGGCATCAGCCGGACGCTGCGGCGGGTGCGCAAGCTCACCGCGGAGGTGCTCAAGGGCGCACCCGGGGGGGCCACCTGCGTCGGGGTCGGCGTCGGGGTGTGCGGCGTCGTCCGGCACGACGACGGGCTGGTCCGGTTCGCCCCCAATCTGGGCTGGGTGGACGTGCCATTCGGCCACCTCCTCGCAGATCTGCTGCCCGGCCACCTCCCGATCGCGGTGGGCAACGACGCGGACCTCGGCGCCATCGCCGAGCACGTCCGTGGCGCGGCCGTCGGCGCCGACAACGTTGTCTACCTGGCGGCCGAGGCCGGGGTCGGTGGCGGCATCATTTTGGACGGCGTCCCGCTCGGCGGGGCCGGGGGGTACGGCGGCGAGGTCGGCCACATGATCGTGAACCCGCGGGGACGGCGCTGCCGGTGCGGTGCGCGGGGCTGCTGGGAGACCGAGATCGGCGAGGACGCGCTCCTGCTGGCGGCCGGTATCGTGCCGGGCGGCACCGCGGACGCGTCCGGGGTCATCGCGGCCGCCGAAGCGGGAAACCCACGGGCTCGCACCGCGCTTCGGCGGGTCGGCGGATGGCTGGGGATCGGGGTGGCCAACCTGGTCAACCTGTTCAACCCCGAGGTGGTGGTCTTCGGTGGCGTGCTCAGGGACGTCTTCCCGGAGGTCCGCGCTCAGGTGGAGCAGGCTCTGCGGCTGGCCCTGACTGCACCCCGGGAGCAGGTGCGGCTGGTGCTGCCGGCACTCGGCGCGGACTCGGTCATCATCGGGGCCGCCGAGGTCGCCTTCGGGCCGCTGCTGGACGACCCGCTCGGCGGGTTCGGCCGGGCCGTCGAGCGGCAGCTCGCCTGACCGGCCGTCCGGACGACGGGCCGAAGCGCCGCCCGACCCGTAGACTCAAGGGGTGCTCGAGCAGGTGCGAGGTCCCCGCGACCTCGACGCGCTGACCCCGGAGCAGCTGGCGGCCCTGGCCGCCGAGATCCGCTCCTTCCTGGTCGAGAACGTGGCCCGCACCGGCGGCCACCTGGGTCCCAACCTGGGCGCCGTCGAGCTGACCCTCGCGCTGCACCGGGTCTTCGACTCGCCCAAGGACACCATCCTGTGGGACACCGGGCACCAGGCGTACGTACACAAGATCCTCACCGGTCGGCAGGCCGGCTTCGCCCACCTGAGGCAGCGCGGCGGGCTGTCCGGGTACCCCAGTCGCGCCGAGTCCGAGCACGACGTGATCGAGAACAGCCACGCCTCCACATCGCTGTCCTGGGCGGACGGGCTGGCCAAGGCCAGGGCCCTGAGCGGCGAGCTGGACAGCAGGGCCGTCGTCGCGGTGATCGGCGACGGCGCGCTGACCGGTGGCATGGCCTGGGAGGCGCTCAACAACATCGCGGCCGCCCCGGACCGGCCGGTGATCATCGTCGTCAACGACAACGAGCGGTCCTACGCGCCGACCATCGGGGGGCTGGCCAACCACCTGGCGACACTGCGCACGACCCGGGGGTACGAGGCCTTCCTGCGCTGGGGCAAGCAGGTGCTCGGTCGGACCCCGGTCGTGGGCACCCCGCTGTACGAGACGTTGCACGGCATGAAAAAGGGGCTGAAGGACATCGTCGCCCCGCAGGGGATGTTCGAGGACCTCGGGCTGAAGTACGTGGGCCCGGTCGACGGCCACGACGTGCTGGCGGTCGAGCACGCGCTGCGCCGGGCGCAGGGGTACCGCGGCCCGGTGATCGTGCACGTGCTCACCCACAAGGGGCTGGGCTACGCCCCAGCGGAGAACGACGAGGCGGACCAGTTCCACGCGGTCGGCGTGATCGACCCGGAGACCGGGCAGCCGCTCGCCCCGAGCGGCACCTCCTGGACGGCGGTGTTCGCCGACGAGATGGTGGCGGTCGGCGCTGAGCGGCCGGACGCCGTCGGGATCACCGCGGCCATGCTCCAGCCGGTCGGGCTGGACGGCTTCGCCCGGGCCTACCCGGACCGGGTCTTCGACGTGGGCATCGCCGAGCAGCATGCCGTCACCTCGGCCGCCGGCATGGCCTACGGCGGGCTGCACCCGGTGGTCGCCGTCTACTCCACGTTCCTCAACCGGGCCTTCGACCAGGTGCTCATGGACGTCGCCCTGCACCGGGCGGGGGTCACCTTCGTGCTGGACCGGGCCGGAGTCACCGGCGACGACGGGCCGTCGCACAACGGCATGTGGGACGTGTCGATCCTGCAGGTCGTACCCGGGCTGCGGCTGGCCGAGCCGCGCGACGCGGCGACCCTGCGCGAGGAGCTGCGGGAGGCGCTGACGGTCGCCGACGCGCCGACCGTGCTGCGCTTCCCCAAGGGCGCGGTCCCCGACGACATCCCGGCGCTGACCCGCATCGGCGGGGTGGACGTGCTGCGCCGCTCCGGCCAGCCGGACGTGCTGCTGGTCGCCGTGGGGTCCATGGCCGGCACCGGGCTCGAGGTCGCGGCCCGGCTGACCGCCCAGGGCATCGGCTGCCAGGTGGTCGACCCGCGGTGGGTCAAACCGGTCGACCCGGAGCTGGTCGCGATGGTCGCGGCCCACCGGCTGGTCGTGACGGTCGAGGACTCAGGTCGGGTCGGCGGCGTGGGGACCGCCCTGGCCCAGGCGCTACGCGACGCCGGCGTGAGCACCCCGCTGCGTGACTTCGGCATCCCGGCCCAGTTCCTCGACCAGGGCAAGCGGGCCGAGGTGCTGGCCGAGATCGGGCTCACGGCTCAGGCGATCTCCCGGGCGGTCGTGGAGGCCATGGCCCGGCTGGACGGGATCGAGCTGGACGCTACGTCGTCCGCGCCATCGTCGCAGCCCTCCGAACCCCCCGCCTGAAGGGTGGGTTTGTGCGGCTGTGGCTACTGAAGGGACCCTTCTTGCAGAAAGGGGGTCAGCGGTAGCGGACGGCGGGCAGCACGGGGTCCGGTGCGGCCGCATCGCGCAGCGCCTCCAGCGCCGGGTCGCCGCCGGGGCGGGCCAGCACCACCTCGTCGATCGTGAGCAGCAGCGGGCGCTCGAACCCGCGCTCGTCGTCGCCGGCCAGGCTAGCCGCGGCCAGGGCGAACGCCGGGTCGATGCGGGACAGGTCCAGCCACCCGCGGCTTCGGGTCGGGACCGCGGCGGCCCGCATCCCGTCGGTGCCGACCAGCTCCTGCCGTAGCCGCGCCGACCCGAGCAGGGTGGCCACGTCGCAGTCGCCCATGGGGCGCAGCGGCTGGCGGGGGTCACGCCGGTAGCGGACGGCGGCTAGCTCGCCCATCCGGTCCAGGTAGTCGCGGCAGTCCGGCCACCACCCGGCGTCGTCGTGCCCGCAGGCCGCCAGGACGCCGGCCGGCGCCACGATCACGGCGTCCGGGTCGCTGCCCACCCCGACCAGGCCGACCCCGAGGTCCAAGGCCCCGCCGAGGACCGGCTCACGCACCCACGCCGGCCCCGGGTGGTGGACGTGCCCGACCGGCAGCCCCACCGGGCGGGCCCGGGACGCCAGGTCCTGCGGCGAGCGCCAGGCCAGCGCCGTGACCGCACGCAGCCAGGTGGCCAGCCGGACCCGGGCCACGGGGGACACGGGGTCGGTGCCGCGCAGGCCGGCGCGCAGCGCGGACCATGGCAGCACCCGGCCGCTGGCGATCCGGACGCCGTCATCGGCCGGCTCGAGGTCCAGGTTGTTGAGCACCGAGACCGCGAGCACGCACTGGCGCAGCGCCACCTGGTCCGGCAGCGACTCCATACGTCGACGGTACCGGCTGAGGGCCGCCCGCTCAGCGGCCCTCAGGGTGAGATCCGCTCACCGACGGTCACCATTTGGCTACGTAAGGCTGGCCACTCCCTTGGGCAGGAACCGACGGCCGGTGACTCGCTCGGAGACGCCCTCGCGGTCCAGGTACGGCGTGATGCCGCCGTTCCAGAACGCCCAGCCGCCGCCGAGGAGCAGGCACAGGTCGATGTCCTCGGGGGCCGCGACCACCCCTTCGTCGAGCATCAGCCGGATCTCCTCGGCCAGCGCCGACCGGGCGCTGTCGAGGACCTGGTCGGCCGTGGGCGCCACCGGTGCACCCGCCCGGGGCGCGAACATGGCCGCCACCTCGGGGTCGACCTGCTGCTGGCCGCCGTCCCAGGTGTAGACCGAGGCCTTCCCCGTGGCCACCAGAGTCCGGAACCCGGGGGAGACGCCGTACCGGTCTGGGAACGCCTCGTGCAGGCTCTCCGCGGTGTGCAGCGCGACCGCGGGGCCGACCAGGCCGAGCAGCATCATCGGGCTCATCGGCATGCCCAGCGGCTCGACCGCGGCGTCGGCCACCTCGATCGGGGTCCCGGCGTCCATGGCCGCGGTGACTGCCCCGAGTGCCCGGGTGATCAGCCGGTTGAAGACGAACGCCGGGGCGTCCTTGACCAGCACGGACGACTTCTTCAGCTGCTTGCCGACGGCGAACGCCGTGGCGAGCGTCGCGCCGTCGGTCCGCTGGCCGCGGACGATCTCCAGCAGCGGCAGCACGGCGACCGGGTTGAAGAAGTGGAACCCGACCACCCGCTCCGGGTGGGCCAGGTCCTCGGCCATCTCGCTGACCGAGAGCGAGGAGGTGTTGGTCGCCAGCACGCAGCTGTCGGAGACCACCGCCTCCACCTCGGCGAACACCTGCTGCTTGACCTTCATCTCCTCGAACACGGCCTCGAGCACCCAGTCGGCGTCCGCGAAGCCGTCCTTGGACGTCGAGCCGGTGACCAGCGCCTTGAGCCGGTTGGCCGTGTCGGGAGTGACCCGCTTCTTGGCCAGCAGCTTGTCGATCTCGCCCTGGACATAGACCAGGCCCTTGTCCACCCGAGCCTGGTCGAGGTCGGTCATGAGGACCGGCACCTCGAGCCGCTGCGCGAACAGCAGCGCCAGCTGGCTGGCCATCAGCCCGGCACCGACGATGCCGACCTTGGTGACCGGGCGGGCCAGCTTCTTGTCCGGCGCGCCGGCCGGCTTCTTGGCCCGCTTCTGCACCAGGTCGAAGGCGTACAGCCCGGCCCGGAGCTCCTCGCTCATCACCAGGTCGGCGAGCGCCTCGTCCTCGGCCGCGAACGCCTCGTCGCGGGTCGCCGTCCTGGCGCCGTCGAGCAGGGCCAGCGCGCGGTACGGCGCCGGCGCGTGGCCGTGGGTCTTGGCGTCGGCGATGGCCCGGCCCCGGGCCATCGCGGCCGCCCACACCCCGGGTGAGCGATCCACCTCGGCCCGTTCGACGGTCTCGGCTGCAACGAGCACCCGGGCCGCCCACGCGATCGACTCCTCCAAGAAGTCGGCGGCGTCGTACATCCGGTCGAACAGCCCCAGCTCGAGGGCCTGCTTCGGCTTCAGCTGCCGGTTGTTGTTCAGCGGGTTGTCGATGACGACGGTGACCGCACGGTCGGCGCCGACCAGGTTGGGCAGCAGGTAGACCCCGCCCCAGCCGGGCACCAATCCGAGGAAGCACTCGGGCAGGCTGAGCGCGGCCGCGCTCGACGACACCGTGCGGTAGGTGCAGTGCAGCGCCACCTCCAGGCCACCACCCATGGCGGCGCCGTTGACGAACGCGAACGACGGCATCGGCAGCTCGCCGAGCCGGCGGAACACCCGGTGGCCGAGCCGGCCGGTCTCCAGGGCCTGCTCACGCGAGGTCTGCTGGGGGACCCCGGAGAGGTCGGCACCCACCGCGAAGATGAACGGCTTGCCGGTCACCATCACCGCAGCGAGCGGTGAGCGGTCGTGCTCCTCGAGCACGACGTTGAGGGTGCTGTTCAGGTACTCCAGGCCGCCCGGACCGAACGTGCTCGGGCGGGTGTGGTCGTGCGCGTTGTCCAGGGTGATGAGCGCGGCGCGCCCTGCGCCGTGGGGCAGGTCGACGTAGGTGAGCAGGGCTCGGGTGATGACCTCGTCGAACTCGGTCTCGGTGGTGCTCACTTGGTGTCCTCCGTCGCGCAGTTCTCCCAGATGACCGTGCCGCCCATGCCGAGCCCGATGCACATGGTGGTCAGCCCGTAGCGGACCTCCGGGTGCTCCTCGAACTCGCGGGCCAGGTTGATCATCAGCCGGACGCCGGACGACGCCAGCGGGTGGCCGACCGCGATCGCGCCACCGCGCGGGTTCACCCGCGGGTCGTCGTCGGCGAGGCCGAAGTGGTCGAGGAAGGCGAGCACCTGGACGGCGAACGCCTCGTTGACCTCGAACCGGCCGATGTCGTCGATGGTCAGGCCGGCCTTGGCCAGCGCCTTCTCGGTGGACGGCACTGGCCCCACGCCCATAACCTCGGGCGCGACGCCGGCGAAGGCGTAGGAGACCAGCCGCATCCGCTTGGGCAGGCCGAGCTCGTCGGCGACATCCTCGGCGGCCAGCAGGCAGGCGGTGGCGCCGTCGTTGAGGCCGGCCGCGTTGCCCGCGGTGACCCGGCCGTGCGGGCGGAACGGGGTCTTCAGCCCGGCCAGCCCCTCCACGGTGGTGCCGGGACGCGGCGGCTCGTCGACGGTGGCGTAGCCCCAGGCGCCCTCGGCGCTGCGGATCGCCATCGGGACGAGGTCGGGCTGGAGCTTGCCGTCGGCGTACGCCTTGGCGGTCTTGTCCTGGCTGGCGACCGAGTAGGTGTCGGCCCGCTCCTTGGTCAGCTGCGGGAACCGGTCGTGCAGGTTCTCCGCGGTGTTGCCCATGACCAGGGCGCTGGGGTCGACGATGCGCTCGGCCAGGAACCGCGGGTTCGGGTCCACCCCGGAGCCCATCGGGTGGTGGCCCATGTGCTCGACGCCGCCGGCGATCGTGATGTCGTAGGCACCGAAGGCGATGCCGCCCGCGGTCGTAGTGACCGCGGTCATGGCGCCCGCGCACATCCGGTCGATGGCGTAGCCGGGCACCGACTTCGGCAGCCCGGACAGTAGGGCGGCCGTCCGGCCGATGGTCAGGCCCTGGTCGCCGGTCTGGGTGGTGGCCGCGACGGCCACGTCGTCGACCCGCTCGGGCGGCAGCTGCGGGTTGCGGCGCATCAGCTCACGGATCAGTCGCACGATCAGGTCGTCTGCGCGGGTCTGCGCGTAGATCCCGTTGGGACCGGCCTTGCCGAAGGGGGTACGGACGCCGTCCACGAACACGACGTCACGGGAGGGACGAGCCACGTTGAACTCCTCGCACGAGGGACCACTGACCCTGACCCGACAGATGCTACTCGCCAGTAACCACTCGAGCTGTCCGGGTGAGGACGAGGTAGGGACCGTCCTCACCCTGACAGGTGAAGCCGGTGCGCTCGAGGGCGCGGCGGGACGGCAGGTTGCCCGGCAGCACCTCGGCGCGGACCGTGCCGCAGCCCGGCTGGCGCAGTGCCCAGGCCGCCAGCGCGCCGACCAGCTCGGTGCCCAGCCCCCGCCCGCGCACCGAAGCGGCCAGCCCGTAGCCGATCTCGGCGGTGCCGTCGGCGCCCGGGGCGCCCTTCCAGCCGGCGTCCCCGATGGCCTGCCCGGTCGCGGTGAGGAACACGAGGAAGCCGGTCTCGTCGTCCGCGGTGGCGTGCTCGGCCGCCATCCGGACGGCGTCGAGGGTGTCGGCGTGCGGCCAGCCGGCCGCCGGGTCGAGCCCGGCCAGGTCACCTGCGGCCAGCCGGCGTGCCCTGGCCACCCCGAGCCGCTCGAACCGCAGCCGCGGCGAGCCGGGCAAGTCAGCCGCGTCGCTCACGCCTCGGCCTTGCGCAAGGCGCGCTGCAGCGCCCTGGACAACACCCCCGCCGTCAGGGTCACCTGCCACGCGCGGGCCCCATGGCCGCGCAGCACCTCGGCCACGGACTCCGCCGACAGGTCGTCCGGCGGTGTCCAGCACAGCCGGCGCACCGCGTCGGGGGCCAGCAGGTTCTCCACGGGCACGCCGTGCTCGTCGGCGATGGCCGCGACGGCCGGCCGGGCGGCGGCCAGCCGCTCGGCGGCGGCCGGGTCCCGCTCCGACCAGGCCCGGGCCGGCGGCGGGGCGTCCCCGCCCAGGGACACCGCCGGCAGCTGGTCGTCCGGCACCGCCGCCGCGCGCTCGAGGGCGGCCCAGAAGTACGGCACGTGGCGCCGGGTCCGCTGCCCGTTGAACGGCGGGATCTTGCCCAGCTCCTGCACGCTGCGCGGCGCTGCGGTCACGGCGGCCACGATGGCGGTGTCCGGCAGCACCCGGCCCGGAGCGAGGTCCCGCTTGCGGGCCAGCTCGTCACGGGCCTCCCACAGCGCCTGCGCGGCGGCGAGCGCCCGGCGGCCACGCACCCGGTGCAGCCCGGACAGCCGCCGCCACGGGTCGACCCGCGGCGGGCCCGGCGGCGCGGCCGCGATCGCGGCGAACTCCTCCAGGGCCCAGTCCAGCTTGCCCTGGTCGCGCAGCACCGCCTCGAGGGAGTCCCGCAGCTCGACGAGCACCTCGACGTCGAGGGCGGCGTAGCGCAGCCAGGGCTCGGGCAGCGGGCGGGTGGACCAGTCGGCGGCCCCGTGGCCCTTCTCCAGCGCCAGGCCCAGCACCGCGGCGACCAGCGGGCCCAGGCCCACCCGCGGGTAGCCGCCCAGCCGTCCGGCCAGCTCGGTGTCGAACAGGGCGGACGGACGCATGCCGACCTCGTCGAGGCACGGCAGGTCCTGGGACGCCGCGTGCAGCACCCACTCCACGCCGTCCAGGGCGACGGACAGCCCGCTGAGGTCGGGGCACTCCACCGGGTCGATCAGCGCCGTGCCCGCGCCGGCGCGCCGCAGCTGCACCAGGTACGCCCGCTGGCCGTAGCGGTAGCCGGAGGCCCGCTCCGCATCGATGGCGACCGGCCCGCTGCCTGCGGTGAACGCGGCCACCGTGGCGGCCAGCGCCTCGGGGGTGCGCACGACCTCCGGGACGCCGTCGCGGGGCTCGAGCAGCGGAAGCGGCTGCTCCTCGACCGGCTCGGCGGCCTCCGGGGTGGACTGCAGGCCGTCGTCGATCACGTGGCCCACGGTACGCGGGAACGCCGCGCGGGCGGCGCTGGCGCGCGGCGGTCAGTCGATGATGCGGGCCCGCATGGACACCGCAACCATCTCAGCCCGGTCCCCGGTGCCGAGCTTGCGGGCGATACGTGCCAGGTGGCTCTTCACGGTGAGCGCGGACAGGTGCAGCGTCGTGCCGATCTCCCGGTTGGACTGCCCGTCCGCCACGAGTCGCAGCACCTCGATCTCGCGCGCCGACAGCGAGTGGACGCCGGTGGTGCCGCGCGGCGTCAGCTGGGCCGGGTCGGACCGGGCCGTCGACCGGCCCGAGGCACCCACCACGAACCCACGGACCCCCGCCGCGAGCGCGCCACGGACCGAGAACGGGTCACCGTCGGCGGCGATGACGATGCAGCGCTGCCAGCCGGAGGCGCGCAGCGAGTTGATCAGGGAGACCCCGGTCCCGTCGGAGAGCATCGTCTCGACGACCAGCAGGTCGCTTGGCGGGGCGGTCCGGGTGCGCGCCTGCGCCTCGGCGATGCTGGCCGCCTCGGTGACCTCGGCCGCGCCGAGCCCGTGCAGGCTGCGGACGACGTCCCCGCGCAGCCCCGCGTCGGAGACCGCGACGAGCGCGGTGAAGCGCGGCGAGCGCATGGCGTAGCTGACGCCGCGCTGCTCGACGAGAGCGCTCACCCTTCCTCCTGCCGCCGGTGCTGATGTCGGATGCTGACATCCACTGCATCGGCCGCCGTGCGGAGGTTCTGTAGCGCGGGGTCCGGCCTCCGGACGACGGTCAGCGGGCCCGACGGTCGCGCGGTCGCGGCATGGTGAGCACGCCCGGGGCGACGGGGGGCAGCCCCGCGGCGGTGCACAGGACGTCGGCCCAGGCCTCCAGGTGCGGGCCGAGGCCCGGGTCCAGCGCCGTCCACGACGCGCGGATCTCGATCTCGGCGGTGGGCTCGCGGTCGGCCATGGTGCCGAACGCCTCCGAGGTCACCCGGGTCACCGTGCCGCTGAGCGCCGTGCAGGTAAGCCGTCGGGAGTCCATGGCCTCCTCCAGCCAGGCCCAGCCCACCGACGGCAGCATCGGGTCGACCGCCAGCTCGAGCTCGAGCTCGGCCCGGACGAACGTCACCACCCGGAAGCTGCCCTGCCAGGTGTCGTGCCCTGCGGGGTCGTGCAGGAGCACGAAGCGTCCGGTGGCCAGCTCGTCGTCGCCGTCCTCCACGTCGCCGGTGAGCGCCACGGCGAACGGCGCCAGCCGCTGCGGTGCGGGCGCCTCCTCGAGCAGCACCTCCGGGCGCAGCCGAGTCGACCGCAGCGCCTCGACCGCGCGACGGAACGGCTCGGGGGCCGGGTCCGGCCCACCGCGGTCTGCCATGCCCGCAGGGTACGTGCGCCGCGGTCCCTCGTCCGGCAGCCGCGCGCGGGACCGGCGTGTCCGACGGCTACCGTGGGTCACGACATGACCGCCCTGCTTGCCCTGGCCTCCAGCCTGCTCTGGGGCGGCGCCGACTTCCTGGGCGGCACCTTGTCCCGACGGGTGCACCCGTTCGCCGTGGTCGGCTCATCCCAGACCGTGGGGCTGATCGGCGTCCTGCTGGTGGCGCTGCCGCTCGGCGCCGCCAACGACCCCGGGGGGTACCTGCCCTGGGCGATCGGTGCGGGCGCGATCGGCATGCTGTCGCTCGTCGTCTTCTACTCGGCGCTGGCCATCGGCACGATGGGCGTGGTCGCTCCGGTGGCGGCCACCGGCGTTATCGTCCCGGTGCTTGCGGGGCTGCTGTCGGGTGAGCGCCCCAGCGGGCTGCAGCTGGCCGGGATAGCGCTGGCCATCGCCGGAGTCGTGCTGGCCAGCGGCCCGGAGTTCCGCGCGGCGGAGGGCGTACGGGTACCCGGCGGGGCGCGGGCGCTGGTGCTGGCGCTGGTCTCGGCGGTCGGGTTCGGCCTGGTGCTGTGGTTCCTCTCCAAGGGCAGCCAGTACAGCGTGGGCATGACACTGGTCGTGCAGCGGACGACGGCGGTCAGTCTGGTCGCGCTCGCCGCGCTGGGGCTGCGCCGGCTCGGCGGCCTGACCGCGCGGGACCTGCCGATCGTCGCGGCGGCCGGCACGGGCGATGTCCTGGCGAACGGGATGTACGCGCTGGCCACCCAGTCCGGGCTGCTCAGCCTGGTGTCGGTGCTGGGCTCGCTCTACCCGGTCATGACCGTGCTGCTGGCCCGGCTGCTGCACGGCGAGCGGATGCAGCGGGTGCAGAACGTGGGGGTGGCGGCCTCGCTGCTCGGGGTGGTGCTGATCGGCGCCGGCGGGGTCTGAGCGACGGCGAGTGGTCAGCCGGCCCGCCGCGCCGCCGGCGTTCCGGACGGCGCCCGGACGGCCGCGACGGCGACCTCGAACGGCCCGATGAGGGCCCAGCCGCAGATCACGCAGGCCAGCTCGGGGCAGTCGGCCCCGTGCTCGGCGCAGGTGGGGGTCTCGAACTCGCGCTCGGTCGCGCAGCCGGGGCAGTGGCGCAGCACGCTGATCCGCATGGCTTCCACGGTGCCACGGACGGCCGACGGCACCGGCTCGCCACGCGGGCGGCGAGCGCACTGGTCGCGGCCGTGCGACGATGCCGTCCCGTGAGCCCTGCTGCTGCGTCGTCGTCCGCCGTCCACGACTCCGCGTTCCTGCGGGCCTGCCGCCGGGAGTCGGTTCCGCACACGCCGGTGTGGTTCATGCGGCAGGCGGGTCGGTCGCTGCCGGAGTACCGCCGGCTGCGCGAGGGCGTCGGGATGCTCGAGTCCTGCCTGCGGCCGGACCTGGTTACCGAGATCACCCTGCAGCCGGTGCGGCGGTACGGCGTGGACGCCGCGATCCTGTTCAGCGACATCGTGCTGCCGCTGAAGACGGTCGGCGTCGACCTCGACATCGTGGCCGGGGTGGGCCCAGTGGTCGCCCAGCCGGTCCGGTCGGCGGCCGACGTGCTGCGGCTGCGGCCGCTGGAGCCGGACGACGTCGAGCCGGTGACGCAGGCCGTGCGGCAGCTGGTGGGCGAACTGGGCGGGACGCCGCTCATCGGCTTCGCCGGCGCGCCGTTCACGCTGGCCAGCTACCTGGTCGAGGGCGGGCCCAGCCGCAACCACGAGCACACCAAGGCGCTGATGTACGGGGACGAGGCGCTGTGGCACCAGCTGCTGGACCGGCTGGCCGGGATCGCGGCGGAGTTCCTGCGGCTGCAGGTGGCCGCGGGGGCGTCGGCCGTCCAGCTGTTCGACTCGTGGGTGGGCGCGCTGCCGGCCGCCGACTACGTCCGCTACGTGCAGCCGCACTCGGCGAAGGTGCTGGCCGCGGTGGCGGACCTCGGGGTGCCGCGGATCCACTTCGGGGTGGGTACCGGGGAGCTGCTCGGGCTCATGGGCGAGGCCGGGGCGGACGTCGTCGGGGTCGACTTCCGGGTGCCGCTGGACGAGGCGGCCCGGCGGGTCGGTCCGGGGAAGGCGCTGCAGGGCAACCTGGACCCGGCCGTCGCCTTCGCACCGTGGGACGCCGTGGAGCAGCGGGTCTGCCAGGTCCTCGCCGACGCGGCCGGGCTGGAGGGGCACCTGTTCAACCTGGGCCACGGGGTGCTGCCCGGCACCGACCCTGACGTGCTGTCCCGCATCGTTTCCCTCGTGCATGAAGGGTCCCTTCTGTGCGCACCACCGCAATGACGCGCCCTTCATCCGGCCGAGCCGGGTAGCCGCCGGACGCCGTGAAGGGTGGGTTTGTGCGGCAGCACGCACAGAAGGGTGGTCCCTTCATGCGGGAGGAGTGGGGGCCTGGGTGGGGCGCCGGCGGCGGACGGCGACAACCACGAGAGCGCCGAGCCCCGCGAGCAGCAGGAACGGCAGCGCCGCCCCCACCGCGGTGAGCAGCCAGGTCCCGGCCGCGGTGAACGCGTGCCAGCCGGCGGCCAGCCCGGCCAGGAAGCCGGCCGGCCTGGGCTCGACCGGTGCCGGGGTGTCCGGGCCGACCAGGGTCACGGTGACCGTGGCCAGCGAGGTCTGGTCGGCCAGCTGCTTGACCTGCGCCTCGAGGGACTCCAGGTCGGCCTCCCGGCGGGCCAGTTCGCCCTCGATCTGCACGACGTCCCCGATCGTGGTGGCCCGCGCGAGCAGGGCCCGCACCCGTTCCACGCTGGCCCGCTGAGAGGCCAGCCGGGCGTTGAGGTCCACCACCTGGCCGGTGACGTCGGTGGCGTCCTGACGTTGCTGCAGCAGGGCGCCGAGCGCACCGAGCTGGTCCAGTACCGAGCCCAGCCGCGCGTTCGGCACCCGCAGCACCAGCTCGGAGACCGTCTTGGTGGGGTGCGCGGGGTCGCTGGCGGTGTTCTCCCCGGACACGAACCCGCCCGCTGCCTGCGCGATCGACGCCGCCTGACGCGAGGCCACCAGCACCTCGCCGTCGGTCCGGACCTGCAGGCTGGCAGTGCGCACCACGGACCGGTCGGCTGCCTGGCTGGCCGGTCCGGTGGCCGCCTTCTCGGCCGTCCCGGAGGCGGCGTCCCGGGGCGCGGTCGCTGTGTCGACGCCGGTGATGGACGCCGGCCCACCGCTGCTGCCGGTCACGTCCCGTGCCGTGCCGCCGCAGCCGGCCACCGTGACGGCCACGGCGAGCACCAGCACCCCCAGGCCCATCCGTCGAGTTCCGATACCCATGGCCGGTTCCCTTCGACGTGGAGCCACGCGCTCCCGGCACCGCGTTCGACGCAGGCACCCGTCGGCCCGGTTCCGCGGGTCCAGGCGGCTATCCCGCGGCGAGTCTGGGATCCTGGGGACATGGACGAGGAGACCCGCCCGCACGTCGCCGTCGTCGGCGGCGGCATCGCCGGGCTGGCCGCGGCCTGGCACCTCAACGCGATGTCCGGAGGCGCGGTCCGGGTCACCGTGTTCGAGGGCTCGGACGCCATCGGCGGCAAGCTGCGCACCAGCGAGGTCGGTGGGCTCATCCTCGACGAGGGTGCCGAGTCCATGCTGCTGCGCCGGCACGAGGCGGTCACCCTCACCCATGCGGTCGGGCTCGGCCCGGACGTCGTGCACGCGAGCACCGCCGGTGCGGCGCTGTGGATCGGCAACCGGCTGCGCCCGCTGCCACCTGGCCAGCTCATGGGCATCCCGGGGGACCTCCGCGCCCTGGCCGCCAGCGGGGTGCTGTCGGTGCCCGCGTTGGCCCGCATCCCGCTGGACCATCTGCTGCCGAGCACCCCGGTGCGTGCGGACGTCTCGCTCGGCCGGTTCGTCGCGGCCCGCGTGGGCCGGGAGGTCGTCGACCGGCTGGTCGAGCCGATCCTCGGCGGGGTGTACGCCGGCCACGCGGACGACATCTCGCTGGACGCCGCCCTGCCACAGCTGTCCGGCGCGGTGCGGGTCGAGCGCTCGCTGCTGCGCGGCGTGCGGCAGGTGCTCGGCAACGGCCGCAGGCGAAGCATCGGCCGGCCGGCCTTCGCGTCGCTGCGGGGCGGGCTGGGCCGGCTGCCAATCGCGGTGGCGGCCGGCTCGGGAGCACACATCCGCACCCGCGCGACCGTGCGCGAGCTGCGGCGCAGTCCCGGTGGCTGGCGGCTGACCGTCGGGTCGGCCCGGGCGCCGGAGTCCGTGTTCGCCGATGCGGTGGTGCTGGCCACCCCGGCCACGCCGACCAGCCGGCTGCTGCGGGACGTGGTGCCGACCGCGGCGACCGAGCTCGCCGCCATCGAGTACGCCAGCGTCGGGGTGGTGACCTTCGTGTTCCCCCGCGCGGCGCTGCCGCACGGCCTGGACGGGACCGGCTTCCTGGTCCCGCCGTCCGAGCAGCGGGTGATCAAGGCGGCCACCTTCTCCACCTCGAAGTGGGGCTGGCTGGCCGAGCAGCACCCCGACCTGATCGCGGTCCGGATCTCGGTCGGCCGGCACCGCGAGGAGCATGACCTGCAGCGCGACGACGCCGACCTGGCCTGGGTGGCGCAGTCCGAGCTGGCCGCCGCCACCGGGATCCTGGACGCCCCGATCGACACGAGGGTTACCCGGTGGGGCGGCGCGCTGCCGCAGTACGCGGTCGGCCACCTGGACCGGGTGGACCGGATCCGCCGGGCCGTCGCGGCCCAGCCCGGCCTGGCCGTGTGCGGCGCCGCCTACGAGGGCGTGGGCATCCCGGCCTGCATCCAAAGCGGCGAACGGGCCGCGACCCGCGTCCTCGCCGAGGTCGCGCAGGGTCAACAATGGGTCCATGCCTGACAGCCAGCCTGACACCCCGCGTCGCAGGGCCCGCGACCTGAACGCGATCGTCCGGTACACCATGTGGTCGGTGTTCCGGGTGGAGCGTCCGCTCGGTGACACCCGGCGCGAGCCGCTCGCGACCGAGGTCGAGGCCCTGTTCGAGCAGCTGGCCGCCAAGGACGTCGTCGTCCGCGGGGTCTACGACGTCGCCGGGCTGCGGGCCGACGCCGACTTCATGGTCTGGTGGCACGCCGAGTCCGCGGACGCCCTGCAGGAGGCGTACCAGCGGCTGCGCCGCACCGGGCTGGGACGGGCGTGCAGCCCGGTGTGGTCGGTGGCGGCCCTGCACCGCCCGGCCGAGTTCAACAAGAGCCACGTGCCGGCCTTCCTCGCCGAGGAGGAGGCCCGTGCCTACGTGTGCGTGTACCCGTTCGTGCGCTCCTACGACTGGTACCTGCTGCCGGACGACGAACGCCGGGCCATGCTCGCCGAGCACGGGCAGATGGCGCGCGGCTACCCGGATGTGCGGGCCAACACGGTGTCCGCGTTCGCGCTGGGCGACTACGAGTGGGTGCTGGCGTTCGAGGCCGACGAGCTGCACCGCATCGTGGACCTGATGCGCCACCTGCGCGCCTCCCGGGCCCGGCTGCACGTGCGCGAGGAGGTGCCTTTCTACACCGGACGTCGCCGTCCGGTCACCGAGCTGGTCGCCGACCTGCCCTGAGCGTCAGCCGGACGGCGAGGACGACGCCGACGTCGGGGCGAGCAGCGAGCTGTAGTCCGTCGCGGTGAGCGGCAGACCGGTGATCGACCCGTCCGCGACGGGCAGCTGCAGCTGCTGGCCGTTGCTGGTGAGCAGGACCTGGTCCACGCCGGGCACCGAGGTCGCGCTGAGCACGATCTGCCCGGCGAACTGTGGCTGCTCGGCCACCGGCGGGTTCGCGAAGTCGCCGGACATGTCGATGGTGGCCGTGCCGTTCGACAGCTGGGCCACCGTCAGCACCGCCCCCGGAGGCACCGCGCTGGTCAGGCCGAGCGCACGGTCGTCGGCGTTGGGGCCCTGCGCGAGGTCGAGCAGCACCACCTGAAGCGCCCCCACCGAGTCAGTCGGCAGCTCGCCCGAGCGGGAGCGGGGGACCAGGTAGGTCGTGGGCCGGGTCGCGTCCACCAGGTACACCGTGGGTGCGTTGACGGCCGTGGTCGGTGACGGGCTGGCCGTCTCCGAGCTCGGCCCCGCGTCGCTGAGCCCGAACGGCACGCTGCTCGGGTCGATCGGGGACGGCGCCACTTCGACCGGCACCCCGCAGCCGGCCAGAGCCAGCACCCCCGCCAGCAGGCCGGTGACCAGCCGCAGCCGTCGGACGTTCACCGGGCCGCCCTCGGCAGGGACAGCACGAACCGGGCGCCCCCGCCCGGCCGGTCCACGCACCGGACCGCCCCGCCGTGCAGCCGTGCGGTCTCGTCGACCAGCGCCAGCCCGAGACCAGCCCCCGGCGACTTCCGGGTCCCTCCCGGACCCCTGGCGAAGCGCTCGAAGATCCGCTCCCGTTCCTCGGCCGGAACCCCCGCGCCCGCGTCGTCGACCAGCACCAGCGCCCGGGCGCCGGAGGTCCGCACCGAGACGGCGACCACCCCGTCGCCGTGCCGGTCGGCGTTGTCCAGAAGGTTCAGCACGGCCCGCTCCAGCCGACGCTTGTCGGCGCGCACCACCACCGGCGACACCACCTGCAGCAGGTCGGTCGAGCGGCCGCTGCCCAGCAGCGTCTGTCGGACCAGCTCGTCCAGGGACACCAGCCCCAGCTCCTTGTCGTCCAGCCCCGCCTCGGACCGGGCCAGCTCGAGCAGGTCGTCCAGGGTCCGGCGGAACCGGTCCAGCTCGGCGTGCACGAGGTCCAGGGCCCGCTGCGACCGCTCGGGCAGCTCGTCCCTGCGCCCCTGCAGGACGTCGACCGAGGTGACCAGGGTAGTGAGCGGGGACCGCAGCTCGTGGCTCACGTCGCCCACGAACCGGGCCTCCCGCTCGATGCGCTGCTGCAGCGCGTCGACCATGCTGTTGAACGAGCCGACGATGGTGGCCAGGTCGGGGTCGTTGGTCGGCGGCAGCCGGGTGTCCAGGCCGCCGGAGGCGATCTCGGCGGCGGTTCCGGCCACCGCGTCGAGGGGTTGCAGGGCCAGCCGGCTGAGCCGACGGCCGAGGAAGGTCCCGAGCCCGGTGGTCACGGCGGCTGCGAGCAGCAGGACGCCGCTGAGCACCCGCAGCGCGCTGTCCAACTCGGTCAGCTGCGACACCTCGTAGTAGTCCGCACCGACGCTCGGGATGGGCACCCCGATCACGAAGGCCGGCACACCCCCGACCGTGGTGCGCTGGTGGGCTGGCGTGCCGGCTTGCACGAGGTCCCGCAGGGCGCTGGGCAGCGCCTCCGGGCCGATGGCCAGTGCCGACGTGAACCACTGGCTGGAGCTGCTGATCAAGGCGAACGACTGGCTGGGCGGGTTCAGCGCCGCCAGCACGCCGGGGACCGTCGTGTCCGAGCCGGTCAGCCGGTCCCGCACGAAGTTCGCGTCGACGTACGCCTGTCGGGTCGCCGTCCCCTCCCGCTGGTCGATGAGGATCGTCCTCGCTGCGAGGTAGGTGGACCCGGCGAGCACCACGGAGATCAGGAACGCGGCGAGGCTGAACGCAAGCGTGACCCGGTCCCGCAGGCCCCGGGGCCTGCGTAGGTGCCAGCGGGGCTCGGTCACGCCCGGTCGAGCCGGTATCCGAGACCGCGCACCGTCATGACGAAGCGGGGGTTGCCAGGGTCGGGCTCCATCTTGGTGCGCAGCCGCCGGACGTGGACGTCGACGATCCGTTCGTCGCCGAAGAAGCCGCGGTCCCACACACGTGTGAGCAGGCTGGCCCGGCTGAACACGCGTCCCGGCGCGGAGGCGAGCTCGCACAGCAGCCGGAACTCGGTGAGGGTGAGGTGCACCTCCTCGCCGCCGCGCAGCAGGGCGCCGCGCCCCGGCGCCAGCACGAGCGGCGGGTGGTCGCCCGACCCCGGGTCGATGACGACCTCGTCGTCCCCGCCAGGATCGGCGCCGCCCCGCGTCCGGCGCAGCAGTGCCCGCAGCCGGGCGCTGATCTCCTTGACCTGGAACGGCTTGGTCACGTAGTCGTCGGCGCCCGCCTCCAGCCCGGCCACGATGTCGTGGGTGTCGGCGCGGGCGCTCACCACGACGATGGGGACGTCGCTGGACCGGCGGATCTCCCGGATGAAGCTGAACCCGTCCATGCCGCCGAGCATGAGGTCGACGAGCATGACGTCGGCCGGGGTCTGGCCGGCCACGACCAGGCCGTCCTCTCCGCTGGCCGCCTCGACGACCTCGTAACCCTCGTCCTCGAGGGCCAGCCTCAGGGCGGCTCGGATGTGGTCGTCGTCCTCGACGACGAGCAGGCGTGGTGGCGACACCCCTTCATGCTGCCAGGAGTCGACCCCGACCTCGGCGTCCCCAGCACCCTCGGGTGCGGCCCGTCATGAAACCGCAAAGAGACGGGAGGTTCGACTGTCACCTGTCCGGGGCAGGGTGGGGTGCAGGGTTCGGTGGCCACCGGGACCGGACCCGCCGGTCTGACTCGCATCGGGAGGAACCATGCAGAGCGCTCCGCGCTTCGACGGCATCACCGATGAGGCTGTCCTCGAGCTGACCGACGACATGGTTGCGGACGGGGTCGCGACCCTGCGCTGGGAGCTGCACGACCTGGTGCTGGCTGGCGCCCGGGTGCTCATCGTGGACGTGTCGCAGGTGGAGCAGCTGTCGTCGACGGCGGTGGCCGCGCTGCTGTGGACGCACCGGGCCTGCCGGGTCCGTGGGGGCGGGGTGGTGCTGCGCCGGCCCAACCGGCGCACCCTGGAGCTGCTGCACCGGACCGGCCTGTGGCGGGTGCTGCAGATCGAGCAGTCGGCCCCGGCCGGCGTGTCGGCTGCCGTCTCCTGACATGAGCATCGCGCCGGCGCTGAGCACCGCGCCGCTCGACACCAGCCTGCGGCTGCACGCCTCCGGCCCGCTCGCGCCGTGGGACGGCTGCGGCGGCGGTGTCCACGGGGGCATCGCGCTCGCGGCCCGCTCCCATGACCGGCTCCGGATGGTCGTCGGCGAGGTGGCCGCACGGCCCGCCGTGCGGCGGGAGCTGCCCGACCTGCTGCCGCGGCTGGTGCTGCGCGAGACGCTCGCGGCCGCCCCGCTCAGCGGGGTGGCCGAGCTGCTCGACCGGACCGTCCGGCGCAGCGACCCGTCGGCCGGCTTCTCGGCCACGCTGGTCGACCTGTTCCCCGACGGCCGGGTGACCTCCTGCCTGCTCGCGTCCCCGGCACCGGCCGTGGCCCATGACGCCGGTAACGTCGTCCCGCTCATGCCGGGGGCTGACGGCCTCGTCACTGGGACCCTCGACCCCGGCCACCTGCTGCTGGTGTTCTCGGCCGGGTTCCTGGAGAACACCGTCCCGGGTGCCCTCGGCGCGGCCCCACGCCAGTACCGGCTGCACCACTCGGTCGACGCGGTGTGGGCCGGCCTGATGCCGGCGGCCGAGCCCCCCCAGCCGGTGGAGACCTCCGGGGCGGCGCTGGCCGTGCTCCGCCGGGCGGTGCTGGTCCCCAGCGGCTGACCGGCGCGGTTGGATGGGGCCGCGCTAGGTTCCTCGGGTGGACCTCCCAGCGTCATCCGACCTCGTCGAGCTGCTCGGGAACGCCCTGCCGGACGGCGCCATGGTGACCGACCCGGACCGGGTGCCCTCCTACACGCACGACCGCTCCACCGGGACGCCGTCCGGGCAGCCGCTGGCGGTGGTCTTCGCCCGCAGCACCGGGCAGGTGCAGACCGTGCTGCGGGCCGCACACGCCCTGCGCGTGCCGGTGGTGCCCCGGGGCGCCGGCTCCGGCCTGGCCGGCGGGTCGAACGCCGTCGACGGCGGGATCGTGCTGAGCCTGGAGAAGATGGACGAGGTCACCCGGGTGCACGAGCACGACGGGTTCGCCGACGTCCAGCCGGGCGTGCTCAACACCCAGCTGCGGGACCACGTCCGGCCTTACGGGCTCTGGTACGCGCCCGACCCGGCGTCGAAGGACTTCTGCTCGATCGGCGGCAACGTCAACACCAACGCCGGCGGGCTGTGCTGTGTGAAGTACGGGGTGACCCGCGACTCGGTGCTGGGCCTGGAGGTGGTGCTGGCCGACGGCCGGGTCACCCACCTGGGGCGGCGCAGCGTCAAGGGAGTGGCCGGCTACGACCTGCTCGGGCTGATGGTGGGCAGCGAGGGCACCCTCGGCGTCGTCACGCAGGCACGGCTGCGGCTGCGGCCGCTGCCGCCACCCCCCACGACAGTGGTCGGTCTGTTCGACGACGTGGTGGCCGCGGGGCGCGCCGTCCAGACGATCCTGGCCACGACCACGCCGTCCCTGCTCGAGCTCATGGACCGGACCACGGTGCGTGCGGTGGAGGCATTCCAGCCGATGGGGCTGGACACCGACGCGGCCGCTCTGCTGCTGGCCCAGAGCGACCTGCCCGGCGCGGCTGGCGAGGCCGAGGCCGACGCCATGCTGGCCGCCTGCGAGACGGCCGGCGCCGTCGAGGGGCACCGGTCGACCGACCCGGTGGAGGCCGAGCAGCTGCTCGGCGCGCGCCGGATGGCGATCCACGCGCTGGAGTGGCTCGGCGACTGGCTGCTGGACGACATCGCGGTGCCCCGGTCCCGGCTGGCCGAGGCGATCGCCCGGATCGAGGACGTCGCCGACCGCCGCGGGCTCACCATCGGGACGTTCGGGCATGCCGGTGACGGCAACCTGCACCCCACCGTGATCTACCCGCGCGGCGACGAGGAGGCAGCGCAGCGGGCGCTGCTGGCCTTCGACGACCTGCTCGTGCTGGCCCTCGAACTGGGCGGCACGGTGACTGGGGAGCACGGGGTGGGGCTGATGAAGCGGCGTCGCCTGGACGACGAGCTGGACGACGCCGCGGTCTCGCTGCACCACGCGGTGAAGCGGGCCTGGGACCCGGCCGGGATCCTCAACCCCGGCAAGGCGCTGCCGCTGCGCTGACGGTCAGGCCGTCGGATCCTTGGGGACCAGTCGCAGGCTGACCGAGTTGATGCACCACCGCTGGTCGGTCGGCACCGGGTAGCCCTCGCCCTCGAAGACGTGCCCGAGGTGGCTGCCGCAGCTCGCGCAGCGCGCCTCGACCCGGTCCATCCCCAGCGAGTGGTCCTCGACGAGCTCGACGGCGTCCGTATCGGTCGGCTGGTAGAA
This sequence comes from Actinomycetes bacterium, assembly GCA_036510875.1. Classification (NCBI taxonomy): domain Bacteria; kingdom Bacillati; phylum Actinomycetota; class Actinomycetes; species Actinomycetes bacterium. The sequence goes on along the minus strand of DATCDE010000343.1, from coordinate 1,488 downwards.
CGACGGCCAGCCACAGCGGCTCTCGAACTTCGCGGCCGAGCGGAACAGCTCGGCCCCGCAGGCTCGGCAGGTGTAGACGCCGGTCGTGTCCGTCTCGACGTACTCGCCGGTGAACGCGCGCTCGGTCGCGGCCTCCCGCAGCACCCGGTACTCCTCACGGGTGAGCTGTTGGCGCCACTCCTTTTCGGACTTCTCCACACGGTGCGACATGATCCGACACTACGACGAAGTCGCGCTCGCCACTTGGCGGAGTCCCCGGTAGCGTCAGGGGATGGCCCCGATCCCCGCCATCGAGCTCCAGGTCGGGCAGCGCACGGTCCGGGTGAGCAACCCGGACAAGGTCTACTTCCCGCAGCTGGGCCAGGCGGCTGGCACCAAGCGGCACCTCGTCGAGTACTACGTGTCCGTCGGGGACGGGGTGCTGCGTGGGCTGCGCTCCCGCCCCACCTACCTGCAGCGGTTCCCGGATGGCGTGACGGGGGAGGAGATCTATCAGAAGCGGCTGCCGACGCACGCGCCGGACTGGATCCCCACCTGCCGGGTGGCGTTCCCGTCCGGACGGCACGCGGACGCCCTGCGGGTGGAGGAGGTCGCCGCGGTGGCCTGGGCGGCCAACCTGGGCACCGTCACGTTCCACCCCTGGCACGCCCGGTGCACCGACGTGGACCATCCGGACGAGCTGCGCATCGACCTCGACCCGCAGCCGGGCACCGGGTTCGTCGACGCCCGCCGGGTGGCCACGAACCTCGTGCACCCGATCATGGACCAGCTGGGCTGGGTCGGCTTTCCGAAGACCTCCGGCAACCGAGGGGTGCACGTCTACGTCCGGATTCAGCCGCGCTGGACGTTCACGCAGGTGCGGCAGGCCGCCATCGCGTTCGCCCGAGAGGTGGAGCGCCGGGCACCGATGGAGGTCACCACCCGCTGGTGGAAGGAGGAGCGGGGGGCGCAGGTGTTCGTCGACTACAACCAGAACGCCCGGGACCGGACGATCGCCAGCGCCTACAGCGCCCGGCGCCGCGCGGACGGTCTGGTCTCCGCGCCGGTCACCTGGGCCGAGCTGCCCGACGTCGAGGCGGAGGACTTCACGGTGGTGACCATGCCGGGCCGGTTCGCCGAGCTGGGGGACTTGCACGCCGCTATCGACGACGTCGCGCACGACATCACGCCGCTGCTGGAGTGGTACGAGCGGGACGAGCGGCAGCGGGGACTCACGGACCTGCCCTACCCGCCGAACTACCCGAAGATGCCGGGCGAGCCGAAGCGGGTGCAGCCGTCCCGGGCCCGCGCCGAGGACCAGCCCCGGCGCTAAGCCCGGATCCACCGCATTGCCCGGGGATGGCGGCGTTGATGTCGGTGTGGTGAGTCGCCTGCGTGTGGGCGTGGTGATGCCGCCGGGTGCTCCGGCTCTTCCACGTTTGGGTTTCCGGTCGGGTCCTGTCGGACGGGTGGACGGGTCAGGTCGTGAGCGGTGGTCCGGTGCTGGCG
>DATCDE010000342.1 GCA_036510875.1 Actinomycetes bacterium | reverse complement strand
TCCTCCAGATCGACACCGCCGGCTGACCCCGCGCCCGGATCATCGGCTTGTAGGCACTACACCTCGCACCCACGCGCACCCAAAACCGCAGGTCAACGGCCTGATCCATGCCCACAAGATCACTTAGCTGCGGAACTCAGGCCAGCGGCTCTTTTGTGGCTCGATGGGGCGCTGGGGTCTACCACGAGCACGACGAGGGCTTTGTGCTCTGTCGTCACTGGGTCGAGGGGTGTGATCCTTCCCTGAGTGGGTGGCCGGGTTCTGAGTGCGAAACCCACCCATCCAGGCGTTGGCACGAAGCCTCTCAAGGAGGACGATCATGGCTCAGACCACGGCGAAGAAGGCACCTGCACCGGCGGCTCGCACCACCAAGCCAACAGCCGCGAAGAAGTCACCGGCACGGGCGGCTCGCACGCCCAAGCCAGCTGAAAAGATCACGCCAGCCGAGCAGAAGAGCCCGGTTGACAAGACAGCGGAGTTTTCCGAGGAGGTCCTCAAGGCGGTCGAGGCCGGACAGCGAGCGGCGATCGAGGCGGTGCGGAAGTTCGTCGACACCGTCGACGAGGTGCTTCCCGCGCTCGGCGAACGCCCGTCACGGCGCGAGACCATCATTGACGCCGCCCAGGACATGGCCGACAGGCTCGTCACAACGCAGTACAACTTCATCCGCAACGTCGTGCGCAGCGCGGACCACTCGCTGGCCACGCGGGGAACCCCGAAGAAGTAGACGACCCTCAACACGGAGCCGGTGTCAGGACTCGAGGTGCGGTGGCGCGAACGCTTCGACCCTCTGCCTACTTCAACTGGTCGGTTGTCGTCGCCGTGGCCAGTTGGGCACTGCGGACGTAGCGCTCGCCCATCGTGAACGCGAACGATCCCAGATGGTCTACGGGCTGCCGGAGAAGCAGGGTTTCGGCAGCGTCGGCGGGTGTGAGCAGGTACACGTCGTGGACATCTCCAGGCGTGTGCGTGCCATCCGTCAGGCAGCGTGCGATCAGTCGGCCGATCTCCTGGTCGATCCCGTGCGCCGACTGGGCGAGGGTGGCGGCGGCTGTCTCGTCGAACACGACGCTGTGGCGGTGGCCCAGGATCGTGGGCACTTCGGGCTTGATCTGCTTGCCCGTGTAGAAGGCCATCCGTGCGACCTGGCGCATGGGGCGGTCCGGTTGGCACACGTACGCCCCGTACGTCAGATAGAAGCCGTACGCGGTCCGGGCTGCCACCACCACGGTGTCCCGATCATCGAGGAGGCCGTCGGCTTCGAACAGGGCCAGTAGTTCCCGGATCAGGTACCGCTCGTGCTCGCTCGCTGGTTCGCGATCGTCAGATAGCACCGCACCCAGAGTCTCAGCGAGGGCGACGAAGTTGACCCAGACCACCCGCTGATCGTCCAGGTCACTCAGAGTGCCCGGGCAAGCCAGGTCCGGTGTCAAGACGATCAGTCGCCCGTTCGGGTCGCCACCCAGTTTGTCAAGGTAGGCGATCTTGAGGGCGGCGGCGTGAGCCGAGTCCAGCGCGCCGGGGGTGGTCTTGACCTCAAAGAGGAACCTGAACTGGGCGGAGATTTCACCATCCGGATTGCCCGGTCCGTGGGTTGCCGGGAGCGGGATGAACCTGACCAGGGTGAGGTCGGCCTCCCCGAGCAGGCCGCCGAGGATCCGCTCGGTCAGATGCAGACCCAGTCGTTGCAGGACGGCCAGGGTCGAGGCGGTGACCCGGTTCTCCCCCTGCTGGTAAGTGGAGAACAACGGTTTGAGGGGCACCTCGTCATCCTCTCGGACGGTCGGGCCAGATGGACTCAGGTGGTCCGAGACCTGGCATATCGGCTGCGGACCGCGCCGCAGTAGGGGCGTTCGACCCCCGCGTCGTCCAGGTCGGGATCTAAGCCTCGATCCGTGGACTCGGTGGCTGCGCGAATCTTGATCTGTGTTGATCGGTGGCCACTGTGGCCGTGCATGGCTGAGCCGCTGGTCTACCCGGCCTTTCCACGTGTTGGTCTGCGGTCGGCGCCGCGTGCGGCGG
>DATCDE010000341.1 GCA_036510875.1 Actinomycetes bacterium | reverse complement strand
TCCTCCAGATCGACACCGCCGGCTGACCCCGCGCCCGGATCATCGGCTTGTAGGCACTACACCTCGCACCCACGCGCACCCAAAACCGCAGGTCAACGGCCTGATCCATGCCCACAAGATCACTTAGCTGCGGAACTCAGGGTAGATGGCCGGGCTCACGGTGCGCGTTGTGGTGCCAAGGATGGTGCCCTTGACAGCGCGAAAGACGGCCAAGACGATGGAGCGAGAGCCGCAACTGACGACCATCGCGCTGAGCCAGAACGCCCACAGCAGGGGCTTCGGGCGCGGCCGGGTCAAGATGACCAGGACAACCGCGAGGAGCTGCACCGCCAGCGACGCGGCATTGGCGAATGCCAAACCGATGATGTGCTGCATCCAACGCTCCCCCGGTGCTCGTGCGACGTGTGAACACTACTGAGAACCGCTCACCTCGCAACATCGCGACGTCGATGGTGACCGCCGCGCCGAGGCGCACATCGCCGAGCTGACCCGCCGCCACCCGCGCGCAACCCCTGGCCGGCCGGCACCCGGATCATGATCGCCCGCCGGGAGTTCCACCCCCTGGCGCCCAGCTGCGCCTGACCGACGTCGAGGGCCGGGGACCACCATGTTCGCCACCAACTTGGCCGCAGGTCGGGTCGCCGAGCTGGAGCTGCGGCACCGGATGCACGCCCGCACCGAGGACCGCATCCGCGCCCGGAAGGACACCGGGCTGCGCAAGCTGCCTCTGCAGCAGTTCACCAAGAATATGATCTGGCTCGAACTCGTCCAGCTCGCCGCCGAGCTGCTCACCTGGACCCAGACGCTCGCCTTCATTGGCAGCATCGCGAGGTTCTGGGAGCCCAAACGACTCCGGCTACGCATCCTGCACGTCGCCGGCCGGCTCGTCACCAGCGCACGCCGCCGCTGGCTGCGACTTCCCCGGGCTGGCGGTGGAGCGAGCTGATCACCCGCGTTCACGCCCGCCTGCACGCCCCGACCTGAACCCCCCACCACACGCCACCGGACAAGCGGCGCCACGAACGCCCAGGATCAACCTCGCCGCCGGATCCGGCAACCCGCTGCCACCGCGCCACCGACACCTTGCCTAAGATCACAAGTGATCGAGGTTAGTGGTCTCGATGCGATGTCTTCGCTCGGTCAGTGTGACTCGGGAAGTCGAGGGGTGCGGGCGTTCAGGACCCTGTCAGAGGCCCCAGGGGAGGCCGAGCAGGTACCAGGCCAGGTAGAAGATGGTCCACACCGTTGCCAGGGCGATGAAGTAGGGCAGCATGAGGGCGATGACGGTGCCGATCCCTGAACGTCGGTCGTAGCGGGCTGCGAAGACCACGATGAGTGGGAAGTAGGCCATGATCGGGGTGACGATGTTCACCGGCGAGTCACCGACGCGGTAGGCGGCGAGCACGGCCGCAGGGTCGACCCCGAGACGCAGGAAGAGCGGAATGAAGATGGGCGCGAGCAGCGCCCACTTGGCGATTGCCTGCGGGATGATGATGCCGACCACAAGGGTGATCAGGATGGCGATCAGCAGCAGCCAGGCGGTGCCGATGTGGACGTTCTCGATGAGGTCGCCGAGCTTCACCGCCGCGACCTGCGGGATCTTGGAGTAGTTGAAGTACGCGATGAACTGCGCGATGAGCAGGAAGAGCAGCAGCAGGCCGGCCAGCCCGGCCCAGGACTTGGTGACGGCGTCGATGACGTCGGTGTTGGTGCGGATCGTGCCTGCGCCGCGCCCGTAGCCGAGGCCGGCCGCAAGGAAGAGCAGTGTGATGATGACGATCAAGCTGTCCATGAACGGCGAGGTGCCGATGATGCTGCCCGTCTGCGGGTCGCGCAACGGAGCACCCGGCAGCACCGTCAGGAGCGTGACGACCACGGCGGTGACCGCGAGGTAGATCCCCGCCAGGCGCAGTCCTCTGCTCTCCGCGCCCGGGTCCACGTCCGGGGCGTCGTCGGCTGCTTGGATGTCGCCGCTGCCGGCCTGGGGAGCGACCGAGGGGTCGTAGACCCCGAGGCGGCGTTCGACCACGCGGGAGGTGATGAAGCCCAGAACCACCGTGAGAACCACGGTCGAGCCGATCCCGAACCACAGGTTGGCCGTCAGGTCGACGGAGCGGGCGGGGTCGACGAGATGGATCGACTCGTTAGTGATCTCGGTGAGCACGGCGTCGGTTGGTGTCACGAGCAGGTTGACGCCGAACCCCCCTGCGACACCGGCGAACGCCGCGGCCATGCCCGCCAGCGGGTGGCGTCCGACGCTGAGAAAGGCGGCGGCGCCGAGGGGGATGAGCACCAGGTACCCGGCGTCCGAGGCGATGCTCGAGAGGATGCCCAGGAACACGATGATATACGTCAGCGCCCCGACGGAGGAGGCGGCGACGAGCTTGCGGATCAGCGCGGCGATGAGTCCGGACCGTTCGGCCACCCCGACGCCGATCATGACGATGAGGATGATCCCCATCGCGGTGAAGCCCATGAAGTTGTTCACGAACGAGGTGAACAGGTAGCGGATCCCGTCGACCGTGAGCAGCCCCTGGATGTGCACCGTCTCGTGCACGACGTGGTAGTCGCCCGCGGAGGGCGGCTGCGGCGGCATGATCTCGGCGGGCAGCGTCGAGCCGCCGACGTCAACCGCGTCCACGCTTTGTGACGGGGGTTTGACGACCTCGTAGCTCGCGCTGACGCCGGCCCACGCGAGCAGCTGGGAGAGCACGATGACACCCGCGCACAGCGCGAGGAACAAGATGGCCGGGTGCGGCACCTTGTTGCCGACCCGCTCGATCACGTTGAGCATGCGCTGGAACAGGCCAGGCTTCCCGGGGGCGGCCGGCGGCGCCGGCGCGTCGGCGGTGCTCACCCCTGCTCCGCCGCGCTGCGAGCGTCCGGCAGCCGCCCGAACAGGTCCGCTATCGCGAGCGTCGCCTTCTCGAGCTCGTCGAGCAACACGCGCTCGTTCGGACCGTGGATGTTGGCGTAGCCGTCCGTCGCGCCGACCAGCACGATGTCAGCCTCCGGCACCGCCTCGTGCAGGGAAGCCACCAACGGGATCGACCCGCCTGCTCCGGCGACCAGGGTCTCGGCACCCCACGCTTGGGCCCAGGCGGCCTTGGCCGCGTCGAAGGTCGGCCCGGCCATCCGTCCCCGGTAGCCCTGACCGGTCTCCTGGCCCCGAGCCTGGAGCTGGATCCCGAACGGCCGCACGGCGTTCAGGTGGCGGACGACCGCGCCCTGGGCTTCGACCGGATCCTGCTCCGGGTGGACGCGGACGTTCAGCTTCGCGCGGGCGTGCGGGGACACCGCGTTGAGCGCGTGGTCGACGGACGGCACGTCCACGCCGATGACGGTGATCGCCGGACCGGACCACACCCGTGAGCCGAGGGTCCCCGAGCCGACCAGTGGCACGCCGTCGAGCACCTCGGCGAGCCGGCGGAACTCCTCCGCGTCGGGGCCGCCACTGGGCCAGTCCTCCCGGCGCAGCCCTTCCACGGCAACGTCGCCGTTCTCATCGTGCAGCGACGCCAGCGCGTGCATGAGCGCGATGAGCGCGTCGGGTGCCGCACCGCCGTACTGGCCGCTGTGCTTGGCGGAGGCCAGCGTGCGGGCCTCGACGACGACGTTCGCCATGCCGCGCAGGGCGGCGGTCAGCGTGGGCACGCCCGGACGCACGTTGCCCATGTCCGCGATGAGCATCACGTCGGAGGCGAACCGCTGCGGGTCCTGCGCCGGGTAGGTGGTGAACGCGCCGCCCCCGACCTCCTCCAGCCCTTCGATCACGACCTTGACGCCGACCGGCGGTCGGCCGTCCCAGGCGCGCAAAGCGCCCAGGAGCGCCACGATGTTGGCCTTGCTGTCGGCGCTGCCACGGCCGTGGATCGCACCCTCGCTCAGGGTCGGCTCGAACGGCGAGGTCTCCCACAGGCTCTCGTCGCCCACCGGCACGACGTCGTAGTGGCTGTAGAGCAGCACCGTCGGTGCCCCCGGCGGCGGCCCGATCTCGGCGAACACGACCGGTGCGGTGCCCGGAAGGTCGATCCGCTCGACCGCCTCGCACCCCGCCTCCCGGAACAACCGCGCCACGAGATCGTGAGCCTCCAGAAGGGGTCTCTGGGTCTCCTCCGGGAACCCACGGACCGAAACGGACGGAACAGACACCAAGTCGACGAGGTCCTGCGTCAGCGCCGGCATCATGCCGTGCACCCGACCGCGGAGCACCTCAGGTGCTGGCTCGCTCACTGTTCCCCGCCCCTCCATGCCCGCCTGGGCAAACTAGTCGTCAGCCGGAACGCCCGCATCCTGACACCAGGCGACACGGCCGTCCAGTGCACGAGACCGATGAACGGACGCGACGGGGACCCTCAGCGACTAGGCAGCCCAACTGCCATCGGCCAGGACGCGATGTTCCAGGCCCGGCCTCAGCCGTGGGCAACGCTCGTCGACTTTCGCAGTGATACCAGCCGTCCCCCAAGCGTTCACCTCCCGGCAACACCCGTCGCCGTCATCACACCACCCCGGACGGCCACGAACGCCTGCCGCCACGGGGCTGGCAATCAAGCGCGCTTGATCGGCATTCATGACGGAGCTTGGTGAGTCTAGTGTTGCGTGTTTGAAGTTGTCTTGCGGTGAGCCTTGGTGACGATCTCGTCGGCTGTCTTGGTCCAGACGAAGGGTTCGCAGCGGTCGTTCCAGCCGTCGATGAAGGTCTCGATCGCGGTGATGAGGTCTTTGACGCTGGTGAAGGTGCCGCGGCGGATGGCTTGGCGGGTGATGATCCCGAAGACGATCTCGACCATGTTCAGCCAGGACCCCGAGGTGGGGGTGAAGTGCATGGTGACGCGGGGGTTCTTGGCCAGCCACGCCTTGACCGCGGGGTGTTTGTGGGTGGCGTAGTTGTCGGCGACCACGTGCAGCTGCACCCGCGGGTAGGCCTTGGCGACCTGCTTGAGGAACGCCAGGAACTCGGCGTTGGTGTGCCGGTCGTAGCAGGCGTCGGTCACCTTCCCGGTGGCGACCTCCAGGGCGGCGAACAAGGTGGTGGTGCCGTGGCGGACGTAGTCGTGGGTCTGCCGCTCGGGGATACCTGGTCGCAGCGGGAGGATCGGGGCGGTGCGGTCCAGGGCCTGCACCTGGGACTTCTCATCGACGCAGACCACCACGGCCTTGTCTGGGGGGTTCAGGTACAACCCGACAACGTCGCGGATCTTGGCCTCCAGCTCGGGGTCAGTGGAGAACTTGAACGTCTCCACCCGCCACGGCTGCAGGTTCCACTTCCGCCAGATCCGGGCCACCGTCGCGAAGGAGATCCCCAGCTGGTCACCCAGCAGCCGCGCCGACCAGTGCGTCACTCCCAGCCGCTCGGGCGGGGCCTCCAGCGTCGCCACCACCACCGCGACCTCGTCGTGCACCGGCGGCCGACCCGACCGAGGCAGGTCCTCCAACGCCTCCATACCGCCCGCCTCGTACCGGTTCCGCCACAACAGCACCGTCGGACCACTGACCCCGACCTGCCGGGCGATCGCCGCGTTCGCCACCCCCTGCGACGCCAGCAGCACGATCCGGGCACGCTGCGCCAGGCCCGCCTCCACCGTCGAGGACCGAAGCACAGCGTTCAACCGCGACTCATCACCAGCACGCAAGACCACCGCCGGGGCAACAGACATGCTCCATTGTCCCGAACCTCACACCACAA
>DATCDE010000340.1 GCA_036510875.1 Actinomycetes bacterium | reverse complement strand
TCCTCCAGATCGACACCGCCGGCTGACCCCGCGCCCGGATCATCGGCTTGTAGGCACTACACCTCGCACCCACGCGCACCCAAAACCGCAGGTCAACGGCCTGATCCATGCCCACAAGATCACTTAGCTGCGGAACTCAGGTCAGGGATCGGTTGCTTGGTCGCTCCGAAACCTACGAGCCCGTACGTGCGCGTCCTCACGCCGGCCCTCAGCGACACCGATCACCAACCACCGCAACCCATCGACGGCCCTAGCGACCCCCGGAGACCCACGGAAAGCCGAGGAGTCCCCGAATTGGTGGCTGCCTGGCCGGCTGGCCCGTCTGCTGCCCCACATCAGCGTCGAGTCCGAGCACGACATCGAGGCTGGTGCGGCGGAGATCGAGGACATCGCCGAGCCAAGCGAGGCGTCCGCACGGGCGCGAATCTGACCGCAGTCTGCTACGCGGGTCCCCGTTCAGCTCGGCCGGCCAGGCTCGCCAACCAGTGATCCCCTCTGGTGGCAGCGGAGTGGCTCCCGGGCCGTACTCCAACAAGGGGCCTGGCCGTGGCGCTGGCGCCCCAGCGCCCGCAGTCCCAGCCGGCGGAGTCTCGGCGACTAGTGGTTCCTCGGCCAAGACCCGCCCTGCAACGTCGCCTCGGGGCGTCGTTGTCAATGGCCGTGCCCCTCTGCCTTGCGAGACGCTGAGTCTCCCGTCGACCGAGGCGCACGCCCTAGAGTCTGGGCATGAGCGAGCTGAGCATGAACAAGGCAATCCACGGTGCCGTCCGACGGGACCTGGACAGGTTCCTCGCCGCACTCAGCACGTTCCCGCCGGGCGAGCGGAACAGGGCACACCAGCTCGGCACCGCGTGGGCGAACTTCGATGGCCAACTCACCCGCCATCACGAGGGCGAGCACACGATCGCGTGGCCGGCGCTCCAGGCCGTCGGTGTGAGCAAGGAGCTGCTGGCGACCATGGACGTTGAGCACGAGGCGATGGCCGAAGCTCTGGCCGAGACTCGTACCGCGATGGGAGCGCTGACACGCACGGCCGGCCTCGATGAGTCCAGGGCCGCGCTGGCCGCCTTCCAGAATCTGCAGGTGGTGACGGTCGCGCATCTCGACCACGAGGAGGCTGAGACCGAGGACGTCTACGTGGCCAAGCGCGACACTCCGGAGATCAAGGCGATGGGTAAGGCGTTTGGGAAGGTCAGCCCGGCCACGGGTGGAACGTTCTTCGCCTGGGTGCTCGACGGCGCGTCGCCCGATGAGCGCGAAGCGGTAACCCGAGACGTGCCCGGTCCCGTGCTCTCCATCATCGGCGGGATCTTCGGACGCGGCTACCGCAAGAACGTCGCGCCGGTCTGGCAGCGGTAGGTCGAGTACGGCACGTCGGTTCTGATCTTCGTCGTTTCGCGCGCTGCCGCATTCGCTGCGACAAGCGCACACTGGTGGACATGCTCCGCCCTGTAGAAGTTCTGCACGAGGGCCGCTGGCTACCCGCCACCTTGCTGGGCACTCGCCTGGAACCGGACGGCTGGCACGGGCTCGTGGGCTACTGTGACCCGGGCTCGAGGCAGGGCTACTACCACTGGTGCCCGAAAGCGCAGCTGCGCTTGCCTTCTGTGCAAGCCGACGAGGGCTAGTCTCGCAGCTGGTCTGTGCCCCCAACTGGGCGGTCGGGCCCGCCATGCCAGAAGACAAGGAGCTTGCGAACGCGCGCCGGATACCGGAGCGCCTCGCTCCAGATCGTCACCTCGCGGGCACCCTCTGCGGGCCGCGTGCGTTCGCAGCCACTGCCCACGCTCGAGTGTTCCCTCGTCACGGAACCCGCGTGAATCAGTGCTTCTTCGGAGAAGCGATGATCTCGATCGGGGAGCCTGTCTTGGCCCGCTTCTCCAGGCGCTTCTCCTTGATGGACTTGCCGGCCGCCTTCTTCTGCATGTGCTGTCGGGGTGACTTGTCGGCCATGGTGGCTCCTCGAGCCGGGAAGCCTGAACGGCTCCGTGACCTGTGACAGTACGCCCCGAGCCTCAGCGCGGGCGGCAATCGGGAACGCCACCTGGGGGGCGGCCAGGTGGACTGGTCAATGGCTTCGACCGCCGGCGAGTCCGCACCGCTGATGCGCCTGCCCGCACGCTTCGATGAAGTCGAAAAGGCGGACGAGGAGGGCCTGCCGCTCGAAGGACTGCTCAGGGACGAGCGGTCGAACACCCGGACCGGGGGAGATGCGGCCGCACTGTCACTCCCGGGGTCGGCGCTCGCTCACCGGCAGAACCACCTCGTTGAGACGTCGGAACCATGGCGTCCAGGGCGGGTCGAAGCGCGCGAAACGCGGTGGACCCGTCGGCTCAAGCCCGGCATCCTGCGCCGCCTGCCGTAGCCGAGCCGCCTGCTGCCGGTAGGAGGCGGCGGTCCATCGGCCCGAGTACCGAGTCACGGCGGCGAGCTCCTCGGGGACGGACCGGATCGCCACCCGGGCATTGCCCGGGACGGGTAGCGACCCACGCGTCGAGCGTTCCGGCATGACGAAGGACACGACATACCGTCCGGGTGCCGTCTCGGCTGTCACGGCCTGGACCGCCGACGACGGGCCCGCAACGGCGTCGCGGTGCTGCAGCACCGGAGCGGTCATCGCCAGCCCCTCGCGGGTCTGGGTGTCCCCGCGGATGTCGGCGACCAGGGGACGAAAGGCCGCGGTGCCAGCGTCCTCGAAGGAACCTTCGACGTCGACCTGGGCGACCAGATGCGCGGGGAAGTAGCGCAACTCAAAACCGGGTCCCTGCCGGACCACCTCGTACTGCTGTTGCTCGGTCATCGTGACCTCATTCCAGTCCTATCTGACGGAAAGACCGACCATCGAGGGGAGAGCCGGCCCGTCCCAAGCCTCGTGATGGTCCCGTGACCGCGCACGGGTGTGCACTGCCAGCCGGCACGGTGTCGGGCGAACCGGAGTGAGGCTCACGCCCGTGTGTTGCGGGCGTGAGAGGTCGGATGCGGTGGACCAGGTACCGGTAGCCGAGCCGCCGTCGTGACAGCAGCTGCCACCGGCTCATCCTCGAGGAGACCGGCGCCGGTCGCGTGGGCGGCGGCGGCCGAAGCGCCGGGGCCGGCCAGCACGAGGTTGGCGCCTGACGTCAGAGCGCTCAGGTGCGCGGCGATCGAGGTGAACCGCTCCTCGACCGTTGCGCTCAACACGATCAGGTCGGGCGTCAGTGTCGCGACCGCGTCGGCCAGAGCCGTGACGGGGGTGTCCGGGCCGAGGAAGGTGATCCGCCAACCGCTCCGCGACAGCACCACGCCGAAACAGATCAGGGCGATGTCGTGCCGCTCATCGGCCGGGCAGGCCAGTAGGGCTCTAGGTCCCCGCCCCTGGTCCCAGTCCCGGGCCAGGCCGAGCAGCCGGTCGCGGATCAGCTGGCTGGCGAAGTGCTCCTCGGCGACGCTGACTTCGCCGGTGGCCCATCCCTCGCCGATCTGCCGCAGGCAGGGCAGCAGGACATCGCGGACCACGGCGTTGAGCGTGAACTCGGCGAGCAGTGCGTCGAGAAGCCGGTGCGCTCGGCCGCCGTCGAAGCCGAGCAGCGCGCCATAGAGCTCGGCTCGGATCACCTGCAGATGGGTCAGGTCGGCTGGGGCCGTGGTGAGCACCGCCCGATCCAGGGCGGCGGTGCGGCGGTCGGTCGGACCCTCCGTCGAACCGGCTGAGGCCAGGGCCAGCTTGGCGGCCTGGGAGGGCGGATACCCACGGTCGATCTCGCTGAGCATCGCCCGCACGATCGCTTCGTCATCGCTGGAGTAGAGCCGGAATCCTCCGACGGATCGGTGCGGGTGGAGCAGCCCGTAGCGGCGCTCCCAGGCCCGGAGGGTGTCGACCCGAACGCCGACTCGGCGCGCCAAGTCGCCGATCTGCACCAGCTCGTGCGGCGAACGAATCTCGGATCCGTCGATCTCTGACTCCTTCCTCGTCGACCCGTCATCTTTTGACGTGCTGTCCATAGTCTGTCTAAGGTATGTCCAAGAAGCAAGGCCGACCCGCCGCACCAGGAAAGGGAGCCACCCGTGGTCCACTACCAGCGCCGGCTCGTCGTCCCGATGCCGCGGGATGAGGCGTTCGCATATCTGAGCCGGTTCAGCTCGGCAGCCGAGTGGGACCCAGGCGTCAGCTCGGCGCGCATGGTGACGCCGGACCCGGTGGGACTCGGCTCGGTCTTCGCGCTGGACGCGGTCTTCCTGGGCAACACGGTTCCGCTGCGCTACCAGATCACCGACTTCGATCCGCCGAACCGCGTGGTTCTGGCCGCGGAGAACTCATCAGTCCGGTCGACCGACGAGATCACCTTCAGTGCGGACTCTTCGGGCGACACCGTGGTCCAGTACAACGCCGAACTGGCCTTGAAGGGTCTGGCCCGGTTGGCCACGCCGATCTTCGCCCTGGCCTTCCGCCGGATCGGGGACCGGGCGTCCGAAGGGCTGCTCGCCACCTTGACCAACCGTGCCCCCCGGCCCCCGGGGCGGCAGCGGTGAACGGGCTGGTCTCGCGAGCCACGGCCGCCGTGGCGGACCCGGTGCTGGAGGCGACGGTGGTGCCGAGCTTCAGCCGGGTCGGCTACGTGGCACGCCACCGACTGGACGCATGGGAGGAGCCCGCGGCCGGCTCGATGGCCGGTCGGGTCGTCGTCGTCACCGGGGCCACCGGCGGTCTGGGCGGAGCGATGGCGGCTGCGCTGGCCCGCCTGGGTGCCACGGTGTGGCTGTTGGGCCGGAACCGGGACCGGACTGACTGGTTGGCCGGCCAGATCCGCGCGGACGTGCCCGGCGCGGTTCTGAAGGTTGCCGTGGCCGACCTGGCTCGGCTGTCTGACGTGCACGCGGTCGCGGACACCCTGCTCGCCGGGTCCGAAAGCCTGGACGTCTTGGTGCACAACGCGGGCGCCCTGATGGGCCGCTACGAGGCAACCGTCGACGGGCTGGAGACCACCGCCCAGGTGCACGTGGTCGCGCCGTTCCTGCTGACGTCGCTGCTGCTTCCACGGCTCCGGGCCACCCCCGGTTCGCGGGTGATCACGGTTTCCTCCGGCGGGATGTACACACAGCGGCTTGACGTCGGCGCGCTGACGCCGGACCCGGCGTCGTTCAACGGCGTCAAGACCTACGCCAGCGCCAAGCGGGCCCAGGTCGTCCTTGCCCAAGGGTGGGCAAGGCGCACCGCGGGCAGCGGCGTCGCGTTCCACGTCACCCACCCCGGGTGGGTTGACACCCCGGGCCTCCGTGCCTCCCTGCCCCGGTTCGCCCGGCTGATGGGGCCGCTGCTGCGCAGCCCGCAGCAGGGCGTCGACACGATCGTCTGGCTGGCCAGCTCCGCCGCCGGTGCGCACGGCGACGGCCAGCTCTGGCACGACCGCCGTGCGCGGTCCACCGTGCGGCTGCCCTGGACCGCGACGCCGGACGGTGAGGCCGACCGGTTGTGGGAGTGGACTTCCGCGAACGCTGGGCGTTCCCTCCACTCAGGCGACCACGCGGTGACACCCGTCGCGACGACCGGCCGGGTACAGCGATGACTCGGCCCCGGGCCGCGGTGGTGGGCAGCGGGGTCGCCGGCCTGACCGCGGCCTACCTGCTTCAGCGGCGCTACGACGTCACCTTGTTCGAGGCCGACGGACGGCTCGGCGGCCACGCACACACTCATGACGTCAACCGGGCCGGCGGCGGCACGGTACGGATCGACACCGGCTTCATCGTGCACAACGAACGGACCTACCCCCAGCTGCTGCGGTTGTTCGGCGAGCTGGATGTGCGCACGCAGGAATCCGAGATGTCGATGAGCGTGCGGTGCGAGGGCTGCGGCCTTGAGTATGCGGGCGCGCGCAAGCTGCGTGGCCTGCTCGCGGACCCCCGCAACCTGTCCCGGCCCCGCTACCTGCGGATGCTCGGCGAGGTGACCCGCTTCCACCGGGAGGCACGGCACGTTCTTACGGCCGACGACGACAGCTCGGACCAGCTGACCCTGGGACGGTTCCTGACCGATGGTCGCTACTCCCAATACTTCGTCGACCACTTCATGATGCCGGTGGTGTCCGCGGTGTGGTCCACCGGACCCCAGGCCAGCGCCCAGCAGCCGGCGCGGAACCTGTTCCGGTTCTTCGACAACCACGGGATGCTCTCGGTCGGTGGCTCGCCCCAGTGGCGGACCGTGGTGGGCGGCTCACGCAGCTACGTCGACAAGGTGGCGGAGCGGCTGACCTCGGTCCGTGTCAGTACTCCGGTGCGTACGGTCACCCGAGGCTTCGAAGCGGTGGAGATCCGCGACCATGCCGACGCCCTGCACCTGTTCGACCGCATGGTGATCGCAACGCATCCGGACACGGCGTTGGACCTCCTCGCCGACCCCAGCCCGGCGCAGAAGGAGATCCTCGGAGCGTTCACCTACTCCCGCAACGAGGCGTGGCTGCACACCGACGCCTCGGTCCTGCCCGGGCGGTCCGGTGCCCGCGCCTCATGGAACTACCTGAAGGCGACCTGCTCCGGACAGGAGGCCCAGCCGCTGATGAGCTACGACATGAACCGGCTGATGCGGCTCGTCGAGCCGATGGACTATGTGGTGACCCTCAACGGGACCGGTCGGGTCGCCGACTCGAGTGTGATCGCGAAGATGTCCTACGAGCACCCGGTGTTCACCCCGGAGTCGCTCGTGGCGCAGCGCCGGCTGCCGGAGATCAACGACCGGACCGTTGCCTTCGCGGGGGCCTACCACGGCTGGGGCTTCCACGAGGACGGCTGCGCCGCAGGGGTCCGGGCCGCGGCATCACTGGGCGTGCAGTGGTAGGCCCGATGTCCGACCTCGAGGTGCTGCCGGCCCTGTACGACGCCGAGGTGGTCCATGCCCGGCGACAGCGGCTCAACCGGACGTTCATCCATCGGATCTCCTTGTGGTTGGTCGACTTGGACGCCCTGCCGGTGCTGCCCTGGTGGCTGCGGTCGTTCGGCCGGTTCGAGGCGTCTGATCATCTTGGCGACCCGGGACGGTCGATCCGGGAGAACCTCGACACCTGGCTGGCCAGCCAAGGAGTGGACCTCCAGGGCGGCAAGGTGGTGATGCTGGCCAACGCCCGCACGCTCGGCCACGTGTTCAACCCGATCACGCTGTACTGGTGCTCGCAGCCGGACGGTCGCCCTGAGTGTGTGGTGGCGGAGGTGCACAACACCTACGGCGAGCGGCACTGCTACCTGTTGCGGCCTGACACCGAGGGGCGGGCCGAGGCCGCCAAGGAGTTCTACGTCTCCCCATTCCTCGAGATGGGCGGCGGCTATGAGATGAGGGTCAGCCGGCCGGAGCAGAACCTGTCGGTTGCGGTGTCGCTGCGCCAGCACGACCAGATCGTCTTCGCCGTCGGGCTCCGCGGCGCCCGACACCCGGCCACCCGCCGACGGTTGCTGCGGACCATGCTGCGCCACCCGCTCGGCACCTACCGCGTCTCCGCACTGATCAGGATGCACGGGATCCGGCTGTGGCTGACCCGAGTCCCTGTGCTGCCCAGGACACCGCACGTCCCTCAGGAGGGGGTCCAGTGAGCTCGTCCACCATCAACCCGTGGCCCGTGCAGACGCACCCGGCCCGAACCACCGCGCCCACGAGGCGCGCGCGGACGGTTCCGGTCGAGGTCCCCCGGATTCCGGTCCGCGCGGGTGTCGCC
>DATCDE010000339.1 GCA_036510875.1 Actinomycetes bacterium | reverse complement strand
TCTGGTCCAGCACCTGCTGCACGGCGGCGGCCAGCTCGGGCGTCCAGCCGTCCGGCAGCGCGGCGGCACGTTCCGGGGCGGGGACGACTTGGGCGGCCGGTTGCGGGTCGGCGGTGGGGCGCAGCCACCCCACCGCGCGGTCGGTCAGGCGTTGCCACAGGGCCAGCGTCAGGCCGTCGACGAATTCCTGGCGCTCCACGACCGGCCAGGTCGCGGTGGAACGCCACCCGGTGGCGGTCCGTTCGATCCACGACCACGCGTGCTCCTGGGCGGCGGGCAACGGCACCTCGACGGTGCGGGGGTCGCTGAGGATCGGCCCGGCGGTGACGGTCACTTGGATGCGGCCCAGCGCGTCGGCGTACTGCTCGGCGGGGATGTCGATGGTCTTGACCGG
The DNA here is from genome assembly GCA_036510875.1 of Actinomycetes bacterium. Classification (NCBI taxonomy): domain Bacteria; kingdom Bacillati; phylum Actinomycetota; class Actinomycetes; species Actinomycetes bacterium. The sequence continues at coordinate 2,018 of DATCDE010000339.1, read as the reverse complement.
CAGCACACCGCACGTGGCGTGCACCGCGCCGCGCGGGTCGACCAGCAGGGTCAGCAGCTGGGGCGCGGCGTCGACGGACTGCAGGAGGGTCAGTTCACCGGCCGCATGGGTGGCGATGGCAGGGTCATCGACGGGCTCGCTCAGCGGGGCGTAGAAGGTGTCCTCGTAGCCGTCGGCGGTCTCCTTCCAGTAGCCCACCAGGCCATCATCGAGGCGGCGGTAGTCGCCCAGCCGCACGGGGACCTGCACGCCGGTGAACCCGGTGGTCTGGCGGGAGGTGGCGTGCAGGTCGCGTCGCAGCGCCGTCCAGCTCTGGTCCACAGCCGCCAGCCCCTGCAGCTCCAGGGACAGCACGGCACGCACCACCGCCAGCGGGCGTCCGAGCAGCAGCGCGGCGTCCTGGGCGCGGGTGAGATTCTGCGGGTCGATGCTGGTCAGGGCACTGTCGATGGCGCCGTGCAGGTTGGCCAGGAAGTTCGCCCCCCGCCCGAGCAGGTAGCTGATCAGTCGGCGCAGGTGCTCGTCGCCTACCTGGTCGGGGGTGATGGCGGCGGTGCCAGGGGCGACCTGCCATCGTCCGGTGCGGTCGATGGAGCCCAGCGACGCACCGTCGGCGGTGTAGAACGCCAGGCTGTCCTCGAGGTGGTTGGGCAGCACCCAGCCGCAGATCGGAGTGTGCGTGGACAGCTCGGTCAGCTGCTGCTCGCCCAGGTCCGCCGACAGCCAGCGCAACCCCAGCCGGGCCGGTTGCACCAGCCGCGGAGGCAGGCTGATCAGCTCACCGGCGGCGGTGGCGGGCAGCATCCGGCTGGTGATCACCCGGTCCCAGCTCAGGTCCAGCACCCGCCCGAAGGCATCCAGCAGCCGCACGCGCAGCAGCCGCAGGGCGCCCGAGCGGATCGGCTGGAAGGTGCCGCCCTGCTGCGGGGCGCTGCGGTTGTGTCCGCGCAGGTAGGGCGGCAAACCCCCGGCCGGCAGGGCGGCCGCCGGGACCCCGGCGGGGCCCTGGCCCTGCACGTAGGCGTGCACGGTGTCGGTGAAGCTGCGGTAGTCGTCGAAGCCAAGCGGGTCGGCGACGTCGAGCTGCAGTGTCTGACGGCGGCTCAGCAGCGCCTCGGTGAACCCGCCGATGGACTGCGACAGGCTCGGGACGGACTGCAGCCGCGCCAGGGCCGCCAGGGCGACGGCGACCGGGTCGGGGGCGTCGCCCGCGGCTGCGGCCTTGGCCGCCTGCCAGCTCCGCACGGTGTCCAAGGCCGCTGGGTCGGCGAGGTGGGCCACGGCCTCGTCGGCGGACAGCGGTGGCAGCTGGTGGTCCTGCTGGTAGATCCCCATCACGTAGCCGGCCAGGCGGCGCACCTGCAGCTGTTGGGCGTAGGGGGTGAGGATGCTGGTGCCGCGGTAGACGGTCGTGGTGCGGCTGAGCAGCCCCTGCCCGTTTCGCAGGCGCAGCTCCGGCTCGTCGTCGGCCAGGGTGTAGGTGCCGGTGAGATAGTCCGGCGGGTATCCGGCACCCGGGGCGCGCTGGGGCGCGGCCGTGGGCAGGGTCTCGACCTGCCACGACATCAGCAGCGCGTGCCAGTCCTGGGCAGTCCAGGTCTGGTACCCGATCTGTTCCTGCCCGGACGGCGGCGCGAGCGCGTCGATGGCTGACACCAGCGCGGCCGCCTGGTCGGGACCCTGGACGGCCGTGGCCGACGGCCATGGCGCGGCGGCGAGCACATGGCATTGCAGCAGTCCGTCGTCGCGCAGACGCCCGTCCTGCCCGTGGCGCAGGGTCGGGGCCATCACCTCGCCCGCCAGCAGGACCACCGGCTCTGTGGGCTGCCAGTATCGGGCCGCGTCGACCGGCTGCACCCGGTAGGCCAGCCCGGCGTCCGCCACGGTCGGGGTGGTGTTGATCTCCTGCAGGACGCTCTGGACCTGGGCGGCGGCCTGGGCGGCCGCGGCCGCTCGCGAGGCCGGCGAGTCATCGACAGCCACCGGGACGGGGGTGCCGGCGGCGTCCCGGCGCAGCA
>DATCDE010000338.1 GCA_036510875.1 Actinomycetes bacterium | reverse complement strand
CAGCTTCCGGCGGGCGAGCAACTCCAGGTTGATCGACGAGATGTCGGCGAGCAGTGCCCGCGCGGACGCCGTCAACGCCACCCGTTCTCCTACCAGGGGGGCCAACGCCTCCGGGACGTAGACCAGCCGGCCCCGGCCGGGAGCCTTGCCCACCGACAGGTAGACATACGGCCCGTGCAGCTCCCCGCCGGCGCACCGGCAGCCCGGCTTTCCGCAACGGCGGGACTGTTCGACCAGCGCACCGGCCAGGTAGTCCCCGAGGTCGGGAAGCGCGGCCACTAGCGGGAGTTTCCTGGCTAGCGGTTCATGGGTCGGCTCGGATGACCAACGGCTGAGCCCGTAAACCTGGGTTGACCTGGGGGTTTGCGCGTGTCGGTGTTGGACTTGGCAGGCCACTGGGTGTATTACCCATATATGGCATCGATTGTGGGTAAGAAGCGTGGGAACCAGACCTACTACTACCTGGTGGAGTCCGCCCGGGTGAACGGCAAACCACGGATCATCTCCCAGGAGTACCTGGGCAGCGCCGAGGAGGTGATGGACCGGCTTTCCGGGGCAGCCCCCGGGCGCCCGGAACGCACCCAGCACAAGGGGTTCGGGGACCTGGCCGCGGTCTGGTCGATCCTGGAACGGTTGAAGGTCGCCGAGACGATCGATGCGGTGTGCGGCTCGCGGCGATCCGACGCGGGGGCGTCGGTGGGGACCTACCTGGCCCTGGCCACCGCCAACCGGGTCGTCGCCCCGTGTAGCAAGCTGGGGTTCGAGCAGTGGTGGGCCACCACAGCGGGGCCGCGGTTCACGAAGGTACCTGTGGCGGCGACCGACCACCGCCGGTTCTGGGACGCGATGGACAACCTGGACACCGCCAGGCTCGCCGCAGCCGAGGCGACGATCGCCGCCACGATGGTCAGTCAGTTCGGCCTGGACCTGTCCGGGCTGGCGCTGGACATGACGAACTTCGCGACGTTCATCGACTCCACCAACGACCGAGCCCCCATCGCCAAGCGTGGCCACGCCAAGCAGAAACGCAACGACCTGCGCCTGGTCGGCCTCGCGCTCGTGGTCACCCGTGACGGCGCGATCCCGGTCACCGCCCTGGCCTACCCCGGCAACCGCCCCGACGTCACCCAGTTCGGCGCCGTCCTGGACGAGCTCACCGCCCGCTACGGCGCCCTGTTCGACACCCACGGCGACGCTGACGGCGACGCTGACGCTGCCGGCTCGGCCCCGCTGGGCCCGACGGTGGTATTCGACGCCGGACAGAACAGCGCCGACAACTTCGCCCACCTCACGCAGGTCGGGCTGCACTTCGTCGGGTCACTGCCACCGGGCAGCTTCCCCGACCTGCTCGCCATCCCGGCCCGCCGCAGGAACCCCGTCGACCCCGACAAGTACCCCGGGCTCAGCGCCTACGACACCCGCGCAGAGGTCTTCGGCACCGACCGGCGGGTCATCCTGACCCACTCGGTGAACCTGCACACCAAACAATCCGCAGGCTTCGACCAGACTCTGACCAAAGCCACCCGGGAACTGGGCGAGCTCGCCGCGACCCTGGCCCGCGGTAAGACCCGCCGCGGGCCCGACGCCGTCCAGGCCGAGATCACCCGGATCACCCACCCACGCTGGGTCACCCGCGTGCTGACCACCCAGCTCACCGGCACCACCCCCGCAACGATGCGCCTGACCTGGCAGATCGACCCCGCCGCCCGCAAGGCTCTGGAAACCGAGATCTTCGGCAAACGCCTCCTGGTCACCGACCACAACAACTGGACCACAGCTGAGGTCGTCGCCGGGTACCGCTCCCAAAACGACGTCGAGTCAGGGTTCCGCCAGCTCAAAGACCCCCACGTCGTCGGGTTCTCCCCCATGTTCCACTGGACCGAGTCCAAGATCCGCGTCCACGTCTTCTACTGCGTCCTGGCCCTGGCGGTCGCCCACCTCATCCGCCGACAAGCCCACCAATCCGGCCTGGACCTCAGCGTCCGCCAACTCCTGGCCAACCTGGGCGGCATCCAAGAAACCGTCCTGCTCTACCCCACCGGCAACAAAGGCCGACCCCGCGCGCAACGCATCCTCACCGACACCAACCCCACCCAGGCCCGACTGTTCGAGCTCTTCAACCTCGACAAATACGCCCCACGACGCTGACCTTGGGTAATACACCCCGTCACCCCGAAAACAGGGGTTGACCTGCACGTTTACCACTCAAGCACGCGATAGCCAGGAAGCTCCCGCTGATATGTCGTTGCTCTTCGCAAAGCGGATCCCCCTCGGGGGATCTGAGCTCGTCGACGTGTCGGGCGAGTGAAGGCCGGTTGTCGGTGCCGCTCGTTATGTTCCCGGCATTGGAACACG
>DATCDE010000337.1 GCA_036510875.1 Actinomycetes bacterium | reverse complement strand
CCCACACGCAGGCGACTCACCACACCGACATCAACGCCGCCATCCCCGGGCAATGCGGTGGATCCGGGCTAAGCCCTTCCCTGAGGAGCGTTGCACCGCATCCACGCAAGACAGCCGGCCAGCGATACAACGACCGCTGACCCCCGACCCCTGTACCTCAGGTGAGCAGGCTTGCGCAGCACGCACGCCGCTCGCTCCCGCGGCCCCCTGGCGTCGCGTCATCGTCCTGAGTGGGGCGCCAGCGCCGTAACTGCGACATCTGGCTCTGGTGGTCATCCGGCACTCAGGCTTGCTGGCGCCTGCCCCGACAGGTTCGCTTCCCCGGGCCGCGAGGCCACCAGCAGCGATGGCCAGTGAACCGGCGACGATGGGTCCGACCCGAGGCGCCGCATGGCGGCCACGCCTATCGTGGGCAGCGAAAGCTGTGCAGGGTCGGATCTTGTGGATGTCGCTGCCTGCGGAGGGATAGCTGTGACCGTTGAGACCCCGGTTGTCGGGTCGGCCGGCCCGACCGAGGGCGACGGCATCGTCCAGACCATCGACTTGACGAAGATCTACGAGGGCACTGACTTCCGGGCGGTCGACGGCCTGAACCTCTCGGTCGCGGAGGGAGAGATCTTCGGCCTGCTCGGACCCAACGGCGCGGGCAAGACGACCACCGCGGGCATGCTCACCACTCGGGTCATCCCGACCTCTGGCAAAGCCCTCGTGGCCGGGATCGACGTGGTGGCCCACCCGGCTCTGGCCAAGCAGCTGATCGGTGTCGTGTCCCAGACCAACACCCTCGACCGGCAGCTCACTGTCTGGGAGAACCTGTACTTCCACGGCCGGCTCTTCGGCATCAGCGCCGCCCAGGCACGCCGCACCGCCGACGACCTGCTGGAGCGGTTCCAGCTCGCCAAGTGGGCCAAGGCCTCGGTGTACGCCCTGTCCGGAGGCATGGCGCAGCGCCTGATGGTGGCTCGGTCGATCTTCCACCGCCCCGCCGTCTTGTTCATGGACGAGCCCACGTCGGGCCTCGACCCGCAGGGCCGGCTGGCCCTGTGGGACCTCCTGCACGACCTGAACGCAGCCGGCCAGACGATTGTGCTGACGACGCACTACATGGAGGAGGCGGACCGGCTGTGCGGCCGGGTGGCGATCATGGACCATGGCCGGATTCTGGCGCTGGACACCCCCGCGGCGCTGAAGCAGAGCGTGGACGCTGACACCGTCGTGACCGTCAAAGCGGGCGGCGACCAGGAGCGGCTGGCCCGGACGATGCAGGGTTCCCTTGAGGGGGTCACCCGCATCCGGCACACCGATGCGGGCCTGCAGCTGCACGTCAGGGGTGGGAGCCGCCTGTTGGCGCGGGTCATGGCCGCAGCCGAGACGGACGGGTTCGAGGTCGCGGACCTGTCCGTGGCCGAGCCGAGCCTGGAGACCGTCTTCATCAGCCTGACCGGCCAGGAGCTTCGCGACTGATGTCCACAGCGCCCGCAGACCGGGCCACTTCAGGCCACGTCGCGACCCGACCCACCCGCTCGACGCTGGCCGCGAGCCGGACCGCCCTGAACGCGCTGATGCTGCGCGACCTGGTCGTGCTGCGCAAGCACTCCGCCGAGTTCGTCATCCGGACCCTGGTGCAGCCGTTCCTGCTGTGCTTCGTCTTCCTGTTCGTCTTCCCGAAGATCGGGACCGCCGTCGGCGGCGGTCAGGGCGGTCCGGCCGCCGAGTCGGCGTTCGCCACCGTGCTCGTCGCCGGCGTGGTGGGCATCTCGATCATGTTCCAGGGAGTGCAGTCGGTTGCCCTGCAGATGGCCCAGGAGTTCGGCTACACCCGGGAGATCGAGGACCGGGTGCAGGCCCCCTGCCCGATCTGGCTAGTCGCGGTGTCCAAGGTCCTCTCCGGCACCATCCAGGGGCTGATCTCCGCGGTCATCGTGCTGCCCATCGCCTCCGTCGTCCACGCCCAGGGCGTGGAAGCCGAGATCTCCCTGCACTGGCTGGTCATCCTCACGGTGGTGCCGCTCGCCTGCGTGACCATGTCATCCCTGGGCCTGCTGCTGGGCACCGCCTTCGAGCCGCGCAACATCGGACTGATGTTCGGCTTCGTGGTACTCCCGATCACCTTCCTGGGCGGGACCTACTACGCGTGGACCCGGCTGGCCCCGGTCACCCTGGGCCAGTGGCACTGGCTGCAGACGATCGTGCTCATCAACCCGCTCATCTACGTGAACGAGGGCATGCGAGCGGCGTTCACCGACGCACCCCACATGCACCTGTACGTGATCTACCCGGTGCTGCTCGGGTTCTGGTGCGTGTTCCTGTGGCTCGGGCTGCGCAACTTCCGACACCGGGTCCTCTCGTAGGTGTCTCCCTGGCGGCCGCCGGTCGGTCGCCCTTGGCGGCGAACTCTGCCGAGTCGGCCGTTGTGCCCGCTCGTGGCACGCGCTTCGCGCCAGATCTTCACCGTGGACTGCGCCGGCCAGGGGCTGGGAGCACTTCCGGAGGTGCCGCCATCTTGGGCTCGGCCGACGCCTGCCCCCACGCGTCGTCGATCTCGGCGGAAGGCTCACGGCGTCCACGCCGGCTTCGCGGTCTGCCACGTTCGGTGCATGCCCGACAGCCCGGGACCAGGCGTCGTCAAGGGCGCGTGCGGATGATCAAAGAGCGATGCGGACGCTGCCGTCGCCGGATGGGTCGAATTCATCAGGCGTTGACTTCGACTCAGGGCCGGGTCTGGCTGCTTCGACCTGAAGAAGTCGGGGCTTGGCGGTGCGCTTCCGGCGGTCTGGTGATCGAGAGGATGGCCCCGAACCCTTGGGCTTGAAGGGATCGAGGCCATCGTGTTTCGTATCGTGGGCGATCAGCCGTCGTTGTGGGAGTCGGTGTGGCCGGGGGGACTGCTGCGGCTACCGGATGAGTTGGCTCGGGTCGACACGATGCTGGACGACCCGGCGTTCTTCGGTCCGTTCGTGCCGTTCTTCGACCCGCGGGTCGGTCGGCCGTCCACGCCGGTGGCGACCTACCTGCGGCTGATGTTCCTGAAGTTCCGCTATCGGCTGGGCTACCAGAGCCTGTGCCGGGAGGTCTGCGATTCGATCACCTGGCGGCGGTTCTGCCGGATCCCGTTGGAGGGGTCGGTGCCGCACCCGACGA
>DATCDE010000336.1 GCA_036510875.1 Actinomycetes bacterium | reverse complement strand
GGCCGAGCCGGACCGGGTCGACGAGCTGCTGGCCGAAGCGGCCTGGGACGACTGACCGGGCTCAGGCCTGGCCGCTGGCGGAGACCCCGGCGCGGCGGTAGGCCTCCCGGCGGCGCACGAGGAACCACCGTCCGAGCAGGCCGAGGCCGAAACCGGCCAGGCAGGTCCACAGCCACCAGCCGGTCCCGTGCGCCTCCAGCCGGGAGCGCAGCGGCAGCAGCACCAGGAGCGCCAGCAGCCAGGCGCCGGTGATCACGGTCACCGGCAGAACGCCGTCGGCCTGGGGCGGCTCGGGGATCTCGCGCACATCGGGAAGCCTAGCGCCCGAAATATCGTTAGCAGAAGTAATGAGTTATGCTTACGACATGACGAGGACGACGGGCGCGGACACCGAGCTGGCCAGCGTCCTGCGGCTGTCCGTCATGCGGCTGACCCGCCGGCTGCGGCACGAGCGCGCCGACACCTCGCTGACCCTGACCCAGCTGTCCGCGCTGTCCGCGATCGACCGGCACGGCGCGATGACCCCCGGCGAGCTGGCCGCCCACGAGCGGGTGCAGCCGCCGTCCATGACCCGGGTGCTCGCGGTGCTCGAGGAGCGTGCACTCGTCACCCGCATCCCGCACCCCACCGACGGACGGCAGTCGATCGTCTCGGCCACCGACGCGGCGCGCGCGCTGCTGCTGGAGGACCGCCGCCGCCGGGAGGCCTGGCTGGTCGGCCGGCTGGCCGAGCTGAGCGAGGCCGACCGGGCCGCCCTGCGCGAGGTGGCCCCGATCCTCGACCGGCTGGCGCAGTCGTGACGCCCACCTTCGCCTCGCTGCACGTGCGCAACTTCCGGCTGTTCGTGGCCGGGCAGGTGGTGTCGAACACCGGCACCTGGATGCAGCGGATCGCCCAGGACTGGCTGGTGCTGCAGCTCACCGGCGGCTCCGGCACGGCGCTCGGCGTGACCACCGCCCTGCAGTTCCTGCCGCTGCTGCTGCTCAGTCTGTGGGGCGGCCTGCTCGCCGACCGGTTCCCCAAGCGCTGGCTGCTGGTGCTCACCCAGGCCCTCATGGGGCTGCAGGCGCTGCTGCTGGGGCTGCTCGTGGTCGCGGGCGTCGCCCAGGTGTGGCACGTGTACGCGCTCGCGCTGCTGCTGGGGGTCGCCGCGGCGCTGGACACGCCCGCCCGGCAGTCGTTCGTCGTCGAGATGGTCGGGCCGCGTGACCTGCCGAACGCGGTGGCGCTGAACAGCGCCACCTTCAACCTGGGCCGGGTGTTCGGGCCGGCCGTGGCCGGCCTCCTGATCGGCCTGATCGGGACCGGTCCGGTGTTCCTGGTGAACGCGGCGTCCTACCTGGCAGTCATCGCCGGGCTGCTGCTCATGCGCCCCCGCGACCTGGTGCCCTCGCCGGTGACCCGCCGCGGGGAGGGGACCATCCGGATCGGGCTGCGGTACGTCCGGGAGCGCCGCGACCTGGTCGTCGGCCTGGTCGTGGTCGGGATCGTCGGCACCGTCGGGTTCAACTTCCAGGTCACCAACGCGCTCATGGCCACCAAGGTCTTCGGGGTCGGCGCCAAGGAGTTCGGGCTGCTGTCCACCGCGTTCGCGGTCGGCTCGCTGTCCGGCGCGCTGCTGGTGGCCCGCCGCGGCGGGCGGAGCCACGCGCGGCCGCGGCTGCGCGACGTGATCGTGCTGGCGCTGGCCTTCGGCGTGCTGGAGGCCGCGACCGGGCTGGCGCCCACCTACCCGGCCTACTTCGTCATGCTCATCCCCACCGGCCTGCTGGCGATCGCCTTCGCGACCACCGCGAACGCGTTCATCCAGCTCGGCGCCGACCCGCAGCTGCGCGGTCGGGTGATGGCGCTGTACACGCTGGTGTTCATGGGCGGCACCCCGCTGGGGGCGCCGGTGATCGGCTGGGTGGCCGAGCGGTTCGGCCCGCGGGTCTCGCTGGTGGGTGCCGGCCTGCTCGTGATGGCCCTGACCGGGCTGACCGTCGTCCTGCTGCGGCCACGCGCTGCCCCCGACCTGATCACCGCTGGCGGTCGGGAGGCGCCCGAATCCGGCCTGATCGCCCCGCGGACGGCGACCGCTGGGTGACGATGGCCCCGTGCGACTGTTCGTGGCGGTGGACTTCCCCGACCCGGTCCGGGCTTCCCTGGCCGAGCTGCTGGCCGAGCTGGGGGCCGAGCTGGGGGCGGGGCTGCGGGCGGGAATGCGGCCGGGCCTGCCGCCGCGGCTGCGGCCGGCCGCCCCCGAGCGGATGCACCTGACCGTGGCCTTCCTCGGCGA
>DATCDE010000335.1 GCA_036510875.1 Actinomycetes bacterium | reverse complement strand
CCTGGCGTTCTTCAGGTCCTTCGCCACGCTGTGCTGACCGTTCTTGCGGGCTGCGTTCCACACGTCGCGGCGGACCTCGTCGAGGGCTGTGGTGGCCCACTGCACGATGTGGAACGGGTCCAGGCACAGTTCGGCGTTCTTGCACCGGTCGGCGACGACGCCTGCGATCCAGGGGGCTGCATCGGCGCTGACCAAGGTGATCTGGGCGCAGCGTTCGGCGCCGAGCTGGTCGAAGAACCTCTCGAGCGTCTTGCTGTCCCGCCCAGGGTGCGCCCAGAGCAACACTCCGCTGGTGTGGTCCACGATCACGGTCAAGTACTTGTGCCCGCGTCTGTAACTGATCTCATCGATCCCGATCCGGGTCAGCCCCTTGAGCCGGTCGGTCCTATTCTCCGCGTCGGCGACGACCCGGGTCACGATCGACCCGACGGTCCGCCAGGCGATCCGCAGCAGGTCCCGGACTGCGGACTTGCTGCAGTGCGTCACCAGCCACGCGGCGGTGTCGTCGAAAGCGTAGGTGTGACCGGCGTCGTGCCTGGCCCAAGGCACCTGCGCAGCGACGACCCCATGCACGGCGCATCGGATCCGAGGCGAGTCCGCCTCCAGGAACGTCTGGATGGTGCCCAGGTCCAGCGCCCGCCAGCGCCGCCGGCCCGCTCCCTGGTCATAGCCCGGGCAGCGTCTCCCGTACTGACCGCAGCGCCGCTTGGTGGCCTTGCGCGGCCGCACCGACACCACGATCCGTTGCTCGTCGTCGTCGAACTCGACGCCTTCCACGACCGCATTGCCCAAACCCAACATCCGAGCCCATAGCCTTGATGAACGCACGCCGTTCCCCTCACCCTTCGATTCCAGCCTTCGACAGCAGGAACCGTAGACGGGGAACGGCGTGTCGTGAAGTCAGGCCTCGTCAGACACCCACGGGTAGGTCACAAGAGCCTGTTTTCCGTCGGGTTTACAGGATCTGAACCTGCGGCCCCTTGACTCCCAGTCCCCGGCCGCTTGTTCGCCGCAGTTCGCCAATGACCGAATTCTGAGAAACGCCAACGATCCTGACAATGGGGAACGCTCACGAACGTCAGCGAAATCTGCGCCGTGGCTACACATTTGGCTACACGACCGTCAGATGCAACAGTGCCAGCCTGGGTCGGTAAGTCATCCAGTGCGAGTATGTCGGGACGCTCCCGTGACGAACGCACTCCACCGACGAAGCACTGATCCGCCTGGTGCCGTAGTGGCGAAACCCAAGCAGGTTCCGGCCACGCAGCAGCATCTGCAACCGGCTGTTGGGCATCAACGTCCGGAACGTCCTCGAACGCACCCACGGATCCTCATTCAAAACCGGATACACGCGTCATACGTCGCACCCCCCAACACTCCACACTCCAAAACCCGCGTTGTCGATGTCCGCGACTTGGCGATTTGCTGAGTCGGGAATGCCCCGATATCAGCCGTGTTCCGGTGTCATCACGATAGAGCCGGACGGGCACTCCTGTGCGCAGATGCCGCACCCCTTGCAGAAGTCCAGGTCGATCTGAAATCCCTTGCCGGGTCCCAGCTTGATGACTGCGTTGTCCGGGCACACGCCGAAGCAGTTGTCGCACTCGAAGCAGTTGCCGCACGACATGCAGCGCCGCGCCTCATACAGCGCCGTCGACTCGTCCAGGCCCTGTACGACCTCGTCGAAGGTCGAGGACCGGCGCGCCGCCTCTAGCCGCGGTCGCACCGTAGCCGGGGCGTCGGAGTAGTACCAGGTGTTCAACGTGTCGTACTCGACAACCGGGTGCTGGTGAGACGGCGCGTGCGGCCTGTCGCGCAGCCAGGCGTCGATGTTGCGCGCTGCCTTCTTGCCGTGCCCGATCGCCGTGGTGACGGTGCGCTCGGCGGGCACCATGTCGCCACCGGCGAAGATACCGGCGTGGCCGGTCATCATGGTCGGGTCGACCGTGACGACACCGTCATGGACCTTAAGGCCCGGCACGCCGTCCAGCAGGGACAGGTCGACATCCTGGCCGAGTGCGAGCACGAGGGAGTCGGCCTCGAGCTCCTCGACCTCGCCGGTGGGCTGGGGGAACCCCTTCTCGTCGAGCTCCATCCGCTCCACCATGAGCACCCCGGCCTCGGCGTGCCTGACCGTCGAGAGCCACTTCATCAGGACGCCCTCCTCGAGAGCCTCCTCGATCTCGGTGTCGTCGGCCGGCATCCGCTCCCGGGTCCGCCGGTAGACGATCACGGCCTCTTCGGCGCCGAGCCGCTTGGCGGTCCGGGCCACGTCGATGGCGGTGTTGCCTCCGCCATAGACGACGACCTTGCGCCCGAGCAGGGGCGGCTGGCCGTCCTCGACGCTGTGCAGCAGGTGGACCGCGTCCAGGATCTTGGCGGACTCACCGGCCGGGATGTAGGCGCGCTTGCCGATGTGGGCACCCACGGCGAGGAAGACGGCGTCGAACCCCTCCGCCATCGCCTCGTTCACGTTGTCGACGCGCTTGCCGAGCTCGATCCGCACGCCCATGTCGGTGATCCGGGCGATCTCAGCGTCCAGCACCTCGCGGGGCAGCCGGTACTTCGGGATGCCGAACCGCATCATGCCGCCTGGTGCGTCGGTCGCATCGCGCACGGTGACGTCGTGCCCCAGCCGGCGAAGGTGATAGGCCGCAGACAGCCCCGATGGGCCGGCGCCGACCACCAGGACGTGGCGACCAGATGGTTCAGCCGTGACGGGGGTGCTCCACCCCTTCTCGATGGCGAGGTCACCCAGGAACCGTTCGACCGAGTTGATGCCGACCGCCTCGTCCAGCTTCCCGCGACTGCAGACCGACTCGCACGGGTGGTAGCAGACCCTGCCCATCACGGCGGGGAACGGGTTGTCCACGACGAGGGCGCGCCAGGCATCCGCGTAGGACCCGTCCTCGGCGGTGTAGAGCCAGCTCTGGATGTTCTCGCCGGCCGGGCAGGCGTTGTTGCACGGCGGCATCAGGTCCACGTACTGGGGGCGCTGGACGCGCCAGGATCCGGTGTGGTTCGCCAGGCTTGACCCGACATTGAGCGTGATTGCAAAGGGCTTGTGCATCAGGGTGCCTCGTCCTGTTTCGGCAGCAGCCCGTACCGCGAGATATTGCGATCGGCCATTGCCTGTAGCTGGTTGATGGTGTCGTCCCGCCGTTGGGGGGAAAACAGGTGTGCGTAGCGTTTCTGGGTCTTCAGGTACTCCTCGACCGGCACCTGGCGGCGGATCGGTGTCGACGCGACCACATCCCCATGCTCAGCCTCGAAGACGGGGAACATCCCGCTCTGGGTCGCCAGCCGGGCGATCTTCAGGGTGTCGCAGGACGGCGAGCCCCAGCCCAGCGGGCACGGCACGAGGACATGCAGGTATCGCGCTCCGCGCACCTGCATGGCGCGCGTCACCTTCGCTTCCAGATCCCGCACATCAGCGACGGTCGCCGTTGCCACATAAGGGATCTCGTGCGCCATTGCCAGACGCGGCAGGTTCTTGCCCTGACCGAAGCCGGCACCCGGCTCCGGTCCCACGGCCTGGGTCGTCATGGTGCGTGCTGCGGGCGGGGTGGCCCCCGACCGCTGCACGCCGGTGTTCATGTACGCCTCGTTGTCATAGCAGATGTACAGGACGTCATCGTTGCGCTCGAACATGCCGGACAGGGTCCCGAAGCCGATATCCACGGTGGCGCCATCCCCGCCCTGGCTCACAACCCGGACATCGGTGCGGCCCTTGGCCTTCATGGCCGCTGCCACACCGGTGGCCACGGCCGGGGCGTTCCCGAACAACGAGTGCAGCCAGGCGATCCGCCAGGAGGTCTCTGGGTACGGGGTGGAGAACACCTCAAGACACCCGGTGGCATTGACCGCCACCAGCTGCCCTTTGGTTGCCCTCATGGCGGCGTCGAGCGCGACGCGCGCACCGAGCGCCTCCCCGCACCCCGTACAGGCACGGTGGCCAGAGGTCAGCGAGTTGGACCGCTCGCCGTCGGACTGGACGGAGCGCTGCCCAGGGTCGAGCAGGCGGTTCCCGACGGCGAAGCTACCCACCTGGTAGAACTTCACAGGGCCGGGCGCAGTACTGATGGCGGTTTCATTGGTCATTGACGGTCCTTCTCACAGGCGCGCGGCGACGATGCCGACATCGCGCAGAACGTTCTCGGCGGGAGAGCCCGAGCGATGGGTC
>DATCDE010000334.1 GCA_036510875.1 Actinomycetes bacterium | reverse complement strand
GTTCGCCGCGCTGGCGGAGCTTCGTCGACGGGGGCTCGACGTCCCGCTGGTCCTCACCGGGCCACGCCCCCCGGACGGCCTCAACCTCTCTGAGCTCGCGCACCAGCACGGTGTCAGCGACCTGGTCCGGGACCTGGGGTATCTGCCACTGAATGCCGCACGTTCGGTGATTGCCGGAGCATTGCTGATGCTGGTACCGACCCTCTTCGAGGCGGCGAGCTTCCCCATCTGGGAGGCCTTCGACATGGGTGTGCCGGTGGCCTGCTCCGACGTGACTTCGTTGCCGAAGCAAGTGGGTGACGCGGCCCTGGTGTTCGACCCGCGCGACACGCACAGCGTGGCGAAGTCCGTGGAGGCGGTGTGGGTATCCCCGGGCCTGCGTGCGCAACTGGTGGCGCGGGGGCACGACCGGGTCGCCGAGTTCACCTGGGAGGAGACCGCCAGGACGTTTCTGGCTCTCTACCGTCGGCTCGGTGGCCGGACGCTCTCGGCGAAGGACACGCTGTTGCTCGAGCGGGAGCCGCGGCTATGACCGGCGCTGCCAGCCCGCGGGTCAGCGTCGTCAGCGTCGTCCGCAACGACCTGCCGGGATTGCAGCGCACCTGGGCTTCGTTGGCCGCGCAGACCTGCTCGGACTTCGAGTGGGTGGTCGTGGACGGGGCCAGCACCGATGGGGCCGTCGACTGGCTGAGGACGCTGGGCGATGAGCGACTGACCTGGGTCTCCGAGCCGGACCTTGGCACCTACGACGCGATGAACAAGGGTCTGGCGGCCGCTCGAGGCTCGCTGCTGCAGTTCCTCAACGCCGGGGACGTGCTCGCCTCCAGCGACGTGCTGGACCGCGTCGCTCGTGACGGCGAGGCGCACCGGTGGTCCTGGGCGTTCGGGATCGTGCGCTTCCAGGACGACGAGGGCGGCTTCCTCGGCGTCTACGCCGGGACGCCGTACAGCTTGCGACTCCTCGAGCTCGGCTACCGCTACGTTCCACACCCGTCGTGCTTCTTCACCCGCGAGCTCGTCGACCGGGTCGGCCGCTACGACCTTCGGTACCCGGTCGCCGCCGACCAGGACTTCATCATCCGCGCCGGCCGGCTCGCCGAACCGACAGTCATCGGCGAGATCCTGGTCGACTTCGTCGCAGGCGGCGCCTCCACCGGGCAGGCCCCGGACGCCTTCGTCTGGCAGGCCCGGCAGATCCGCAGGGACCGCCGGCGGTGGGTGGGATCCAACCCGGTGACCGACCTGCTGGTCTCCTCGGCCCTCGCGTCCGACTTCCGGCTGCGCGCCCTGGCGGCTCGGGCGACGCGGCGCGGCGCCGAGGCGGGACGTCGATGACCGGCGAGCCGCGGGTGCTCGTCTGTGCCGACTCCCTGCACGGAGGGCTGGGGACCATCGCGTCCGCTCACGTTGAAGCGCTGCGCGCCGCCGGGGTCACCGTCCGGGTGCTGGCCGGGCCGCCAGCCCACTCCGGCGCTGAACCGTGGTCGCTGCCCCCGCGCACCTCAGCGCTCGCCGCCATGGTGCGAGCCGGCCGGGAGGTTCGCGCCGCGGTACGCGCGTTCCGTCCTGATGCGGTGCACTGCCACGGCGCCCGCAGCGGGCTGGCCGCCGCGACGGGTCTGGTTGGCCTGGGACTCTCCGCCCGGGTCACGGTGCACACCGCGCTGCCCGGCTCACCGACGGACGCGCTCCGCTGGGGGCCTCGGGGGTGGTCCTTCCTGGCCCTGCCGCTCGTGCTGCGACACCCTTCGGCGGTCGCACCGACACGGTTGCCCGGCTGGCGGTTCAACCCGGTCCTCAGCCCGGCCGCCGTCCCTGGCGGCCCGGCGGCGACGGGCGAGCCGGCCAGCGAGCTGCTGTGGATCGGGCGGCTGGACGCACCCAAGCGGCTGGACCAGTTCCTCGACCTGGCCGACCAGCTGGCCGAGCGCGGTCTCATCAGCGCAGTACGCGTCGTCGGCACCGGTTCGCAGCAGGGTTTGCTGGACGAATACGCCCGCCGGGGCAGGGCGCAGCTCGCGGTGGAGGGCTTCCTCGACGACCCGTGGGCCGAGACCTCGGGGTCGGAGATCGTCGCGATCCTCAGCGACTCCGAGGCCGTGCCGCTGGTCCTGCAGGAGGCCATGGCCCGCGGGCACCTCATCGTCGCCAGCAGGCTTCCGGGGATCCAGTGGCTGGCCCAGGAGTCAGTCGTCTACTGGGACGGCGCGAGCAGCACCGCCCAACGCATCGCCGGCCTGGCACCAGCCGACCGCGACCACCTGCGTGCCGCAGCGTGCGGCACCTTCGCGCGGTACTCCCAGCGCTGCCCCGGCGTCGCCGCCCTCGTCGAGCAGACGCTCAGCCTCGCGGTGTCTCGCTGAGCGTTGGCCGCTGGCGAAGCGTCGCCCGGACGAAGCGCGCGTTGCCGAACAGGTAGCGCCGCCACAGCCGTCGCGGCTCGGTGGCCAGCCGGTGCGTCCACTCCAGGCCGCTGCGCTGCATCCACACCGGAGCCTGTGCCGTGGTCCCGGCCACGAAGTCGAAGGCTGCGCCGACCGCGACGAACACCGTGTCCATCTCGCCGGCCAGTCGCGCGCACTCGACGTCCTGCTTGGGGGTGCCCAAGCCGACCCAGACGATCTCCGCCCCGGACGCCTCGATCCGGTCGCGCTGGGCCGCGCGCTCCTCGGCGCTCAGCTCACGAAACGGCGGGCTCTCCGCGCCGACCACGTCGGCGCGCGGGTAGGTGACCTTGAGGTTGGCGACCAGGGCGTCCAGCACCTGCGGCGTCGAGCCGAGCAGGTAGTGCTTCAACCCGACGTCCTGCCCGGCCTCGAAGACACCACGGAACAGGTCCGGGCCGTAGACCCGCTCGCGGGGCGGGTCCTGTTCGCGGTGCAGCACCCGGTTGGCCCACACCACCGACATGCCGTCGGGCAGGTTCATCGAGGACCGCTGCAGCAGCTGGTGGAAGTCCGGGTCCGTGTCCGCCAGCGCCAGCGTGTAGGCGTTGCACAGGTGCACGTCGATCCCGGTGCGCAGCGGAGCCTGGGCCAGCCAGACCACCTTGCTCACGGCGTCCGCCAGCGAGAGCGCGGAGATAGGGACGCCGGCGCAGGCGAGGACCGACCCGGTCGTTGCCACCGTCACCATATGAGTGTCGGCAGGTCGAGGCCGGGCCTTCAGCCGAGCGTGCCCGGTTTCACCCGGGTGCGGAACATGCCGATGGATCGTCCATGACCCAGGCCGCCGCCCGCCGCGTGGAGCGCCGGTCCGCGGATCCGCTCCTCGGACTGCCCGCACCGCCACCGGAGGCGCTGGCGACCGGGCGGCGGGCGCTGCGCCGGTACGTCGCGGCGCTGGCCGTCGTGGACCTGGGCGCCGTCGTCACGGCCGTCGGTGTCGCCTACCTGGCGCGCTACGGCCCCGTCCTGGCGGTGACCAACGGGTACGACTACGGGCTGATCCTGCTCGGCACGGTGCTGGCCTGGCTGGGCGCCCTGCTCTGGCAGGGCGGGTACGAGACGCGGGTCCTGGGCGTGGGCGCGGAGGAGTACCGCCGGGTCACCCGGGCCACCTTCGTGGTGGTCGCGGTCGTCGCCACCGCCAGCTTCATGCTCAAGGCGGACGTCGCCCGGCTGTTCGTCGGCGTCGCGTTCCCGCTCGGGTTCGTCCTGCTGCTGCTCGGACGGTTCGCAGCGCGGCAGTGGCTGGTCCGGCAGCGTCGGGCCGGACGGCTCGGCCACCGGGTCGTCGTGGTGGGCGACCGCCAGTCGGTCGTGTCGTTCGTGGCCCGGCTGCGGCGCGAGCCGTACGCCGGCTTCGGCGTGGTGGGGGCCTGCCTACCCGCGCGCTACGAGGGCCTGCGCGACGCCGACGAGGTCCCGTCGCTGGGCTCGTACGACGACGTGGCGGCCGCCGTGCGCGCGGTCGGGGCCGACGTCGTCGCCGTGACGCCGTCCGAGACCATCACCCCCGAGCGGCTGCGGCAGCTGGCCTGGGCGCTGGAGGGCGCGGACGTCGACCTGGTGGTCGCCCCGGCGATGACCGACGTGGCCGGGCCACGGGTCACGGTGCGCCCGGTGGCCGGGCTGCCTCTGCTGTACGTGGACGAGCCGCGCTTCACCGGTCCGCAGCGACTGGTCAAGGGCACCCTTGACTGGGTGGTGGCGCTGTTCGGGCTGGTCCTGCTGTCGCCGCTCCTGCTCGCCGCTGGGCTGGCCGTGCGGCTGGGTTCCCCCGGTCCGGCGTTGTTCCGCCAGGTCCGGGTAGGGCGGGAAGGCCGGCTGTTCCGCGTCTGCAAGCTGCGCACGATGTACGTCGACGCCGAGCAGCGGCTGGAGTCGCTGCGAACGGCCAACGAGGCGGACGGCCTGCTGTTCAAGATCAAGGATGACCCCAGGATCACGCCGGTCGGCCGGCTGCTGCGGCGCACCTCGGTGGACGAGCTGCCGCAGCTGCTCAACGTGCTGCGCGGCCAGATGTCGCTGGTGGGACCCCGACCGCTGCCGGTCCAGGGCGACGCCTTCGTGGGACCAGAGCAGCGCCGGCACCTGGTCAAGCCGGGCATCACCGGCCTGTGGCAGGTGAGCGGGCGGGCCGAACAGTCCTGGGAGGACGCCGTCCGGCTCGACCTGTACTACGTGGAGAACTGGTCGCTGTCCATGGACCTGGTGATCCTGCTGCGCACGGTGCTCGCGGTCTTCCGCGGCTCGTAGCCGGCCACGTCACCCGCCGAGGCGGGTTCAGCCGCCAAGGGCCGGGAAGGCCGCCGCGAGGCGCTGCGCCCAGTCGCCGATCGGGTCGATGCCGGTGCCGGCCCAGCGGTGGTGGCCCAGCACGCTCCAGGCCGGCCGGGGCGCCGGGCGCGGGAACGCCGACGTCGGCACCGGCAGCACCCGCGCCGGGTCGGCGCCGGCCAGCTCGAAGATGGCCCGGGCGAAGGAGAACCAGGTCGTCGCCCCGCTGCTGGTGCCGTGGTAGATCCCCGACGGTGCGGCGCCGGACAGCGCCGCGGACCCGAGCAGGGCCAGCCGGTCGGCGAGGTCCACCGTCCAGGTCGGCTGGCCGTGCTGGTCCTCGACCACGGTCACCGTCTCGCGCTCGCGCTCCAGCCGCAGCATGGTGGCCACGAAGTTCGGCCCGTGCGCGCCATACAGCCAGGCCGTGCGCACGACGTAGCCGGTGGTCGGCAACGCAGCGAGAACCGCCTGCTCGCCGACCAGCTTGGTCCGGCCGTAGGCGGTCAGCGGCCCGGTGGGGGCGTCCTCCGGGTAGGGGACCGTCGCGTCGCCGGCGAACACGTAGTCGGTGGACACCTGCAGCAGCACCGGCCCGGCGCCGTCGCGGTGCCCGTGCGCCGCCAGGCTCTCGCAGGCCGCGGCCAGGTTCTGCGGTGCGCCGCCGTTGACGGCCAGCGCCTGCGCCTCGTGGGTCTCCGCCTCGTCGACCGCCGTCCATGCGGCGCAGTTGACCACCACGTCGGGCCGGACCTCGCTGAGCAGCTCGCCGACCGCGGCGGCCGAGCGCAGGTCGATCTCGTCGCGGTCCACCCCGACGACACTCGCACCGGACGACTCCAGGCGGGGGAGCAGGTCCGAGCCGAGCATCCCGCGGTGCCCGGCGACCAGCCAGCGACTCATGCGCCGAGCGCAGCCCGCGAGCGCAGCGGCTCCCACCAGTCGCGGTGGTCGCGGTACCACTCGACCGTGGCGCGCAGCCCGTCGGCGAACGGCACCCGCGGCGCGTAGCCGAGCTCGGCCGAGATCTTGGAGATGTCCACCGAGTAGCGGCGGTCGTGGCCGAGCCGGTCGGCCACCGGGCGCACGCGGTCCCAGCCGCAGCCGGTGGCCGCGAGCAGCAGCTCGGTGAGTTGCCGGTTGGTCAGCTCGGTGCCGCCGCCGATGTTGTAGACCTCGCCGGGCCGGCCGCCCTCGGCGACCAGGGCGATGCCGTCGCAGTGGTCGTCGACGTGCAGCCAGTCCCGCACGTTGCCGCCGTCGCCGTACAGCGGCACCGTGTCGCCGTCCATGAGGTTCGTGGCGAACAGCGGGATGACCTTCTCCGGGAACTGGTACGGCCCGTAGTTGTTGCTGCACCGGGTGATCACGGTGTCCAGGCCGTGGGTGCGGTGGTAGGCGCGCACCATCAGGTCGCTGGCCGCCTTGCTCGCCGCGTACGGGCTGTTCGGCTCCAGCGGGTGCGTCTCCGGCCAGGAGCCCTGCGCGATCGAGCCGTACACCTCGTCGGTGCTCACGTGCACGAACCGGCCGACACCGTGGCGCAGCGCGGCGTCCAGCAGCACCTGGGTGCCGGCCACGTTGGTGCGCACGAACTCCGCCGCGCCCAGGATGGAGCGGTCCACGTGGCTCTCGGCCGCGAAGTGGACGACGAGGTCGGCGCCGGCCAGCACTGCGTCGACGTCGTCCGGCTCGCAGATGTCGCCGCGGACGAAGCGGTAGCGCGGGTGCTCGGCGACCGGCGCGAGGTTCGCCTCGTTGCCGGCGTAGGTCAGCTTGTCCAGGACGACGACGTCGGCGCCGGTGTAGGCCGGGTAGCAGTCAGTGAGCAGCCGGCGGACGAAGTCCGACCCGATGAACCCGGCCGCACCGGTGACGACGATGCGCATCAGCCCTCCCAGGCGGGCAGCAGGCCGACGGCGTGGGCCTCGGCGAGGGTCGGCGCGGCCTGGTCCTTGGCGCTGAGCACCAGGTCGAGGTCGGCCGGCCAGGGCAGCCCGAGCGCCGGGTCGAGCGGGTGCACGCCGTGCTCGGCCGTCGGGTTGAAGGGGGTGGAGCACAGGTAGAGCACGGTCGCGTCGTCGGTGAGCGCGACGAACCCGTGGCCCAGCCCCTCGGGCAGGTACACGGCCTTGCGCTCGTCGGTGTCCAGCCGGACGGCGTCATGGCGGCCGAACGTGGGGCTGCCCACCCGCAGGTCGACGACGACGTCGAGGACGGCGCCGGCCACGCAGGTGACGTACTTGGCCTGCCCGGGCGGGACGTCGGCGTAGTGGATCCCGCGGACCACACCGCGCCGGCTGATCGAGCAGTTCGCCTGGGCCATGGCCAGGTCGTGCCCCACGGCGCCCGCGAACGTCTCGGCGCGGAACCACTCGAGGAAGACCCCGCGGTCGTCGCGGTGCTGCTGCGGGGTCAGCTCGAACGCGCCGGGGACGGCGAGCTCCTTGATGTGCATGGCGGTCAGGCTAGCTGGCGGCGTCGTCCAAAAGGCCGATCAGGTACTGGCCGTAGCCACTCGGCCGAAGGGGTTCGGCCAACCGGCGGAGCTGCTCGTCGTCGATGAAGCCCTCGCGCCAGGCCACCTCCTCGACGCAGCCGATCTTCTGGCCCTGCCGCTGCTCGACCACCTGGACGAACTCGCCGGCCGCCATCAGGGAGTCGACGGTGCCGGTGTCCAGCCAGGCCGTGCCGCGCTCGAGCACGGTGAGGGTGAGAGCGCCCCGCTGCAGGTAGGCCTCGTTGACCGCGCTGATCTCCAGCTCGCCCCGAGCGCTCGGCCGGATGCTGCCGGCGATCTCCACGACGTCCTCGTCGTAGAAGTACAGCCCCGGGACGGCGTAGCTGCTGCGCGGGTGCTCCGGCTTCTCCTCGATCGAGAGCACCTTCCCGTCGGGGGTGAACTCGACGACGCCGTAGGCCCGCGGGTTGCTCACGTGGTAGCCGAAGATGTGCCCGCCGACGACGTCGGCGTGGCCCTTCAGCGCGGTGCCCAGCCCGGTGCCGTAGAACAGGTTGTCGCCGAGGACGAGGCAGACCTTGTCGCCGTCGAGGAAGTCGGCGCCGATGAGGAACGCCTGGGCCAGGCCCTCCGGTTTCGGCTGCGCGGCGTAGCTGATGTCGATGCCGAGTCGGCTGCCGTCGCCGAGGAGGCGCTGGAACTGGTCCTGGTCGGCCGGGGTGGTGATCACCAGGACGTCGCGGATGCCAGCCATCAGCAGGGTGGACAGCGGGTAGTAGACCATGGGCTTGTCGTAGACCGGCAGCAGCTGCTTGCTCACCGTCTGGGTGATCGGGTGCAGTCGGCTGCCGGTACCGCCGGCCAGGATGATCCCTCGCATGGGGCGCGAGCCTAGCCGCCCGCCGCGGCCCGGGCCGCGGCCTGTGGACGACGCCGGTCCGGCGCGCGCCCGATCCGCGACCCTGGAGCGGTGCGGACCACGACGGCCCCCCCGTTCCCCGCCCTCGGCGTGCGGCGAGGTGGCGTGTGCACGCTGGCCGAGGCGTTGGCGGACGGCGTGCCTCACTCGCGGGTCCGCCGACTGCTCGCCGCCGGGCTGTGGGTGCGGGTGGTCGGGGACGTCGTCGCGTTCGCACCGGTGCTGCCGGCGGCGGCGGTGCCGCTCGCCTGGGTGGCCTGGCTGGCCAGCGGCGGGGTGCCCAGCCACCTGACAGCGGCGGCGGTGCTCGACCCTGCCGGT
>DATCDE010000333.1 GCA_036510875.1 Actinomycetes bacterium | reverse complement strand
CTGCCCCTCCCGAACGCCGCCAGCAACACAGCGAGCCTTCGGGGTGGGGCCAGATCAGACCGTCACAACAGGCCCCCGGCGTGTCGGAGGTGGGGCCAAATCAGGCCGTCACGGTGGGGCCAGATCAGACTGACAGGGCCAGACCCGGGCCTCGCAGTCGTACGCCTCATCGGCCACCCGGAAACCGGGGGGTGACTCGGACGAAGCAGTGCGGGGTCATCACTGCCACCCGATGCCGGTCATCTGGCTAGCGGTTACTCCAGATCCAGTTCAGCTCGGCGTTGTAGTAGGGCACGACCATGGCGAACAGGATCGCGGTCACCACGCCGAGCTCCCCTGAGGCATCCGGACTCAGCCGGGCGGTGGTCTGGGCCTGCAGGATGCGCTGACCGGTGCGGTACACGCTGACCAGCCCGACGATCGGGATTAGCTGGGTCAACATCGCCAGGCCAGGACGGACCCTGATCGCGGGGTCGAAGTCCCGCAGCTCCCGGTTGATGTGGTGGTACCAGACCAGGTAGTACACCCCGAGCGACACGACCAGCAGCAGCCACCCACCCAGCGGACTCCGTAGCCTGCCCGGCGGGCCGGTCCGGCTCACTCGTGGTGACGTGGCCAGGGTCGGTGTTCGGACGGGGAGTTGGCCCACCTCTTCGCTGATCAGCCAACCCTGGGCCTGTAGCGCGGACCGGTGCTGAGACCCGTGATGGCCGCAGAACACCAGCACCTGGTCATCTCGAAATGCCGTGACCCGCGCCGGGCTCCCACAGGCGTCACAGCACTCGGACACGGACCGGGTCGCCAACATGGCCCACCCCCTCGACCAGAGGGTCGTCAATACCCCGCGACAGTGCACAGCCCAACGTGCCTGCGAGCCACGCATCGTGCGCAAATCGAACTGGTTGATTGCCGCTAACAGTTGACGCTAGAACCAGTGGAGGCGTGTCGGACAGGGACCATGGGCCCACCACGGCGGCGCGTGGAGCGACTCGCCTGCCCCACAGATGAGATCTTGGTCTGGGCCGCCCCGGATCCACGCAGCCATCCTGGACGCGACGCCAGCACTGCGAGGACCGGTTTGGAAGACCGCAGCCACCCATGCCATGGGGGGGTCTGGCCGAGCGGCTGCGGCGGGCACGACGATACGTCACTCTTCGTGGTGTGATCCTGTCATTGAGTAGTCATCGCCCACATGGCCCACTCGACTGAGAAGTGCTGCGAGTCTTCTCGGGTGACGAGAGTCCTGGCCGAGATCGTGCCCCATGAGGCCGTCGACCACGACGCGGAGCCCCGTCGGATCCACACCCCCCTGGGCGCGACGAGGCTCCGCTGCGAAGGTAACTCCGTCGGTGTCGGAGCGCGTTAGCCCGATCGGGTGACGGCCCCTCAGGCTCGATACTTCAACGGGACGACCTTGCCCTCAGCGAACCCCGACAGCGCCGCCGCGATGGCCTTGTCGCGTCCGTCGACAGTGTGCTGGTAGCGCAGCGCCATCGCTGGGGTCGAGTGTCCGATCCGAGCCATGAGATCGGCTAGGGTCGCACCCGTGGCGGCCGCCAAGGTGGCCCCCGTGTGACGCAGGTCGTGGAAGCGGAGGTCGGGACGCCCCGCCGCCTCGCGTGCAGGCCAGAAGTGTCTGTGCAGCGTGTAGAGCGGGATGATCCCGCCCTTCCCACCGTCCTCCCTGGTAAACACCAGCGAGTCATCGCCGCGCTGGACATGGTGGTCGAGGTGCCATGCCAACTCGTCGAGCAGGTGCGGCGGGATCGCCACCATGCGCCGACCGGCCCTCGACTTTGGATCTCCGGCGATGAACTCCCCCGGCACCCGCACCACGCCTCGGCGCACCGTGACAGTTCCGGCTCGAACGTCCAGGTCAGCACGGGTTAGGCCCGCGAGTTCGCCGAACCGCAGCCCGCACCACGCCGCAAGCAACACCATCGGCCGTAGCCGCTCCGGCATGTTCACCACGATGGTCTCCAACTCGGGCAGCGTGGCGATCGTGATGTCGCGGTCCGTCCTGGTCACCCCGGCACCTCTGATCCGGCACGGGTTGGTGGTGATCAGATCGTCTGCGATCGCCGCGTTCAAGATGGTCCGAAGTAGCGAGTAGGCGTGCGCTCTGCGGGTGCGGTGCTCGGGGTCGAGAGTGCCGTACCACTGCCTGACCATCGCCGGGCTGATCCGAGCCAGGTCCACGTCCCCGAAGGTGTCCTTGATCTTGCCGTCGTAGAGCCGCCGGTACTCAAGCCGGGTGCGCGGTTTGAGTTCACGGGTGCTTGGGAAGTTATCGGCATACTCGTCGAGGGTGAGCCTCAGCCGCTGTGATTCGACGAGAGAGATCACCTGTCGCAGGGGCACGCAACCAGGTCCCGGCATCCAACTTGGTGTCGAAAGTCTGGGGAGCGGCGACCAGGCGACCGTCCTCGCGTCGCCACCGGGCCTGCCAGCGCCCCGAGGGGAGTTGTCGCACCGACCCGGTCCTGTTCGACCGGCGGCCTTTTAGGGTACCTCCCTGTCAGGACGTGTCCATCCGTGTCTTGAGGCATTAGAGGTGATAGTGCTTGTCCCACAATGGGTTTCGAGATATCGATGCAGGTCAGCGGCTCGGTGACTGGCGAGCGCGGCGCAGGTTCGAATCCTGCCGGGGGCACTCGCAAGACCGCGGATCAGGTCATCAGTCCCTGATCTTTCAGCCGGGCGCGGCGCGGCGGTGATTCCTTGATCGTTGGTGCGGGTGGGAGCGATGCCAGGGGTCGTGATCGGTTCGGGTGGGCGTGATGTGTCCGGGCTTGGGGCCGGGAGCGGGCTGAGGGTCGTGACGGCGGGGGGTTGCCGTGGTCGCGCAGCGTTGCCGGGGCGTGCGGAATCGCTGCGGG
>DATCDE010000332.1 GCA_036510875.1 Actinomycetes bacterium | reverse complement strand
GGCGGCGTCCCGGTCGGGGCGCAGCCCCGCGGTCTCGTGGTGCGGCTGCTGGCCGTAGCGGGCCGGGTCCAGGTCGGCGCCGCCGGCGAGCAGCAGCCCGTCGAGGACGCCGAGCAGCGGGTCGTCGTCGCCGTCCGTCGTGGGTGGGACGACGACGGCCCGGCCGCCGGCCTGCTCGACCTGGCGCACGTAGGCGTGCGGGACCAGCGCGGCGGTCGTGTCCCAGACCCCCCAGCGGGCCTGCTCGACGTAGGACGTGATGCCGATCAGCGGACGCATGCCCTCATGATCGCACCAGGGCCACCCCGACGAGGGCCTCGAACAGCCGGGGGTCACCGGTCATCTCCGGGTGCCACTGGACGCCGACGGCGAACGGGTGCCGGCCGGTGTCGACCTCGGCCGCCTCAATCAGGCCGTCGGGGGAGTGCCCGGAGACGACCAGGTGACCGGCGTCGGCGATCCCTTGGTGGTGCCCGGAGTTGGCCAGGACGCGCTCGCCCAGCAGACCGTGCAGCCGGGTTCCGGGGACGAGGGTGACCTCGTGCTCGGTCCACTCACCGCCGTGCCCCCCGTGCTGCTCGTGCCCTGGGGTCGCCGGCAGGTGCTGGTGCAGCCGACCGCCGCTGGCGACCGCGAGCAGCTGAAGGCCCCGGCAGATGCCCAGCACGGGGACCCGATGGTCGAGGGCGGCCACCAGGAGGTCCAGCTCGGCATCGTCCTGGTCGTTGCGGACGTCTGAGGTCTCCGGACCGGCCGTGGCCCCGTAGCGACCAGGGTCGAGGTCAGCCCCGCCGCTGAGCACCAGGGCGTCGAGCCGCGGCAGCACCGCGGCAGCGTCGGCATCCGGTGGGAGGACCACGGGGTGCCCGCCGGCCGCCTGCACGGCGCGGACGTAGGCCGCCGGGACGAGGGCGACCTCGTCCCGCCACAGGCTCCAGGTGGCCCGGTCGAAGGAGGCGGTGATCCCGACCAGCGGTCGCATGGACGACAGTGCATCACGGGTCGGCCGCCCCTGGCCCTGCTGCTGATGGCCACGACCCGGGTCGGGGGAATCGGACCCGGTCTGGCACCGTTGACGGTTGAACGATCTGTCCGAACCTGCCCTCACCTGATCACCGGAGCGTCCCGTGTCCCTTCCGCCGTTGGTCGAGCCTGCCGCCGAGCTGACCGTCGACGAGGTCATGCGCTACAGCCGCCACCTGATCATCCCGGACGTCGGGATGGCCGGGCAGAAGCGCCTGAAGAACGCACGGGTGCTGTGCGTGGGCGCGGGTGGACTCGGTTCTCCGGCGCTGATGTACCTGGCCGCGGCCGGGGTCGGCACGCTGGGCATCGTCGAGTTCGACGTCGTCGACGTGTCGAACCTGCAGCGGCAGATCATCCACGGGGTCAGCGACGTCGGCCGGTCCAAGGCCGAGTCGGCGCGGGACTCCATCAAGGAGATCAACCCGTACGTCGACGTCGTCCTGCACGAGGAGCGGCTGGACTCCTCCAACGTCATGGACCTGTTCGCCCAGTACGACCTGATCGTCGACGGCACCGACAACTTCGCCACCCGATATCTGGTCAACGACGCGTGCGTGCTGCTCGGCAAGCCGTACGTGTGGGGCTCGATCTACCGCTTCGACGGCCAGGCGTCGGTGTTCTGGGCCGAGCACGGACCCTGCTACCGGTGCCTGTACCCGGAGCCGCCCCCGCCCGGCATGGTGCCGTCGTGCGCCGAGGGTGGCGTGCTCGGGGTGCTGTGCGCCTCGATCGGCTCGATCCAGGTCACCGAGGCGATCAAGCTGCTGGCGGGGATCGGCGACCCACTGCTCGGCCGGCTGATGATCTACGACGCCCTGGAGATGAGCTACCGCGAGGTCGGTGTCCGCAAGGACCCCGAGTGCGCTGTCTGCGGCAAGAACCCGACCGTCACCGAGCTGATCGACTACGAGGCGTTCTGCGGGACGATCTCGGACGAGGCGGCCGTGGCGGCCCGCGACTCGACGATCACGGCGCTGGACCTCAAGGCCATGAAGGACGCCGGCGAGGACTTCTTGCTCGTCGACGTCCGGGAGCCGGGCGAGTACGAGATCGTCAGCATCCCGGGCTCGGTGCTGATCCCCAAGGGCGAGATCCTCGACGGGTCGGCGCTGGAGCGGCTGCCGCAGGACAAGCGGATCGTCCTGTACTGCAAGGTGGGCGGCCGCTCGGCGGAGGCGTTGGCCGTGGTCAAGGGCGCCGGGTTCGCCAACGCCGTCCACCTCGGCGGCGGGGTGATCGCCTGGGTCACCCAGGTCGAGCCGGACAAGCCCGTCTACTAGCTGCCCCGTGACGGCTCGCGGCGGGGTCAGAGGTCGCCGCTGCGCTGCAGGCCGGTGAGGGACAGCCAGCCGACCGGGATCGGCAGCCAGAACGTCACCAGCCGGTAGAGCAGCACCGCGGAGATTGCGGTCGCGCCGTTGAGCCCGGCCGCGGTGAGGCCTGCTGACATGGCCGCCTCGACGCCGCCCAGGCCGCCGGGGGTTGGCACCGCCGAGCCGACCACGGCCCCGGCCAGGTACACCACGGCCACCGCCGGCAGCGTCAGCTGGCCGCCGAACGCCCGGGTCGACGCGTCCAGGCAGAGCACGTAGGCCAGGTTGAGGACCAGCGCGCCGCCCAGCCCGGTGGCCAGCCGGGCCGGGTGCTGGAACACCGCAACGAGCCTCGGCACCACCTGGCTGAGCAGCGGCCGGACCCGGGCGACCAGCAGCCGGCGTCCGGCCGGCACCGACAGCCCGATCAGCGCGATCAGCACGACCACGAGCACCGCGATCACCGCGCCCTGCGGCGGGGAGAACGACGCCTGCGGGCCGGTGCCGGCCAGCACGCCGAACAGCACCAGCAGCAGCAGGTGGCTCACGAACATGGCCAGCTGGGCGAGTCCCACGCTGCCGACGGCGACCGCCGGCTCGACCCCCTGGCGCTGCAGGAAACGGGCGTTCAGCGCCACCGTGCCCACCGCGGTCGGCGCCACCAGGCCGGTGAACGACACCGCGAACTGGGTGAGCACGGCCTTGATGAAGTTGATCTTCTGCGTCACGAACCCGACGACGGTCATCGCCGCCCCGGCGTAGGTGACCACCGACAGACCGAGCGCGACCGCTCCCCAGCGCCAGTCGGCCGCCCGGATCACCGAGCCGAGGTCCACCTGCGCGAGCTGGGTGACGATCACGTAGGCCGCCACGACCAGGCCGATGGTCGCGACCACCGTCCGCCAGGAGACCCGCTCGAGCTTGACCTCCTCGACCGAGGTGTCCTCCGGGACGACGGCCAGGATCCGCTCCCGCAGGTCGTGCAGCAGCCGCTTGTCCGTCCGCAGGGCGCTGCGGGTCGGCCGGGCCAACGCGATGCGCTGCAGCAGCGGCAGCGCGCGGACCAGCTCCTGGGCCCCGAGCACCGCGTGGGCGGAGCTCACGGCCCGCTCCGCGCCGACCCGTAGGGCGAGCGTGGTGAGCAGCTGGGCGGTGTCCAGCCGCAGCGGCAGGTCGCCGGCAGCCACCTCCCCGCCGCTGACGTTGATCAGTGCGACGCCGCCGTCCGGGGTGAGCAGCAGGCTTTCCTCGCTGAGACCCCGGTGCGCGAGCCGGCGGGCCTGCAGGCCCTTGAGCGCCCGCCAGGCCGCCTCCAGCCGGGCGTCGTCGAGAAGCTCGTCCTGGACCGGCAGGATCACCGTGTCGCCCACGTGCCCGCCCGTGGGCGTCTTGCCGTCCTCGTCCGCAGCCGCCTCCGGGGGCGGCTCCGGCAGCGGCTCCAGCGGCGCGGTCTCGCTGTCCGACGTCATCGGGACCTCGGACAGCAAGACGCCGTCCAGATGCCGCAGTGCCACCAGCGCGGCGTACGGGCCGACCTCGGTGACGGCCATCAGCTCGGGCGTCGGCACCCCGGCCTGCTGAACCGCCAGCGCCATCAGCGCCGCGTGGTCCACCGCGCTGCGGACGGTGTAGAACCCCCGACGGGTGGCCGGGCCCTGCAGCCGCAGCAGCCGCCAGGCCCGACTGAACAGGTTCGAGCCGTACGTGTCCCGGTCCAGCACGTTGACCCGCACCGTTTCGTCGTGCCCGTCGGGGCAGCGGACGGTGGCCAGGTAGCGGCGGGGCTCGATCGAGTCCACCACGATCCGCTCGAGCTTGCGCACCGGGATGCTCGAGTCCAGCAACGCCTCGGCGACCCGCCGTCCGGACGGCCGGGTGCTCGCCGCGCCGAGCAGGGTGCGCACGAGCAGCCCGATGACCCAGCCGAGGAGCAGCGAGAAGCCGGTGGCCAGCACGGTGACATCCCCGGACAGCACCCCCGTCGTGGCCACCGAACCGACGAACACGGCGGCCGCACCGCGCAGCGCCGGGCGCCCGGACAGGTCGGCCAGCGCGAGGAACGCGACCACCCCGACCAGCAGGGTCTGCACGGGCAGCGAGCGGCTGCCGTCGGGCAGCACCTTGGTGAGCGCCTCGAGCAGCCGGCTTGGCTGGTAGTTGACCACCCAGTAGCGGAACCCGAGGGCCACCACCACGGCGAGGGTGGCCGCGACGAGGGCGTCGAGCAGCTGCCAGATCCGCCGCCGGACGATCAGGTCGATGCTCACGGCGACCGGCAGGGCCAGCGTGCCGACGCCGCTGACGAAGGTGACGACGCTGAGGATCAGCCGGGGCAGGCCGGTGGCGGCGCCGAGGAGGTCCTGCTCGAGTCCGGCCGCGGTGCCCACGGCGAGGCTGCCGATCGCCAGCACGACGACGAGCAGGACGGTGGCGACGATCAGCCGCACCGCATCCGCCGGGCGCCGCACGTGCCGGGGCAGCGGAGGCTCGATGACGGCGACCCCGCGCTCGCTCGTCGTGCGTTGCGTCGCCGCCACGCGTCGATCGTGCCATGCGAGGATCGACGGGTGATCCCTCCCGCGCCGGACGACTATGCCGAGGAGGTGCTGGCCCTGGTAGAGCGGATCCCCCCGGGGCGGGTGCTCACCTACGGCGACCTGGCCGGGCTGGTGGGCCGGGGCGGCCCCCGGCAGGCCGGCACCGTGATGGCCACCTGGGGTGGCGGCGTGCCCTGGTGGCGGGTGGTGCGGGCCGACGGGCGCCCGGCCACCGGTCACGTTCGGGAGGCGCTCGAGCGGCTGCGCTCGGAGGGGACACCGCTGCGGCCCGGCGGCGACCGGGTGGACCTGGGCCGCTGCCGGTTCACCCCCTGACCGCTCGGCCCGGACAGCCTGGGGACGGCGGCCCGGAGAATGTCGGACCTCCATGGTTGGCTGGGACGTCGTGGGGGAGGTGGCCCCCGAGAGGGGGGCGCAGGCGGTGACCACGAGGTCAGCGAGCACGACTTCGGCAGGTCGCGGCGCGTCGGCGGGCCACCTCCCCACGTACCGGCTGCTGGGCGGTGCGCTGCCCGCTGTCCGGGTCCCCACGCTCGACCCGGCGCAGCAGGCCGTGGTCGACCGGGTCCGGCAACCCGGGCACGGGCCGCTGCTGGTGCTGGCCGGCCCGGGCACCGGCAAGACCACCACGGTGGTCGAGGCGGTCGTCGCTCGCGTCCAGGCGGGCACCGACCCGGACCGGGTGCTCACGCTGACCTTCAGCCGCAAGGCGGCGGCCGAGCTGCGGCAGCGGATCGGGGCCCGGCTGGGCCGCACCGTCGCCGCGCAAGGCGCCTGGACCTTCCATGCCTTCGCCTTCGCGCTGGCGGGGGAGACCAGGGCGCCGGAGGACGTCGGGCGTCCGCTGAGCCTGCTGTCCGGGCCGGAGCAGGAGCTGGTGGTCCGCGAGCTGCTGGCCGGTCAGGTCGCCGAGCGCACCGTCAGCTGGCCGGCCGACCTGAGGGTCGCGCTGCCCACCCGGGGCTTCGCCGACGAGGTCCGCGCGCTCGTGGCGCGGGCCCGCGGGCTCGGGCTGGAGCCGGAGACCCTGCGCACGTTCGCCGAGCCCGAGCGCCCCGACTGGGTGGCGGCCGCGGGGTTCCTCGCGGAGTACCTCGAGGTGCTCGACGCGCAGGGGGCACTCGACTACGGCGAGCTGGTGCAGCGGGCCGTGGTCCACGCCGAGTCGCCCGACGGGCAGGCCCTGCTGCGCTCCCGGTACGACCTCGTGGTCGTCGACGAGTACCAGGACACCGATCCGGCCCAGGAGCGGCTGCTGCAGGCCATTGCCGGGTCCGGCCGAGACCTCGTCGTCGTCGGCGACCCCGACCAGGCGATCTACTCCTTCCGCGGCGCGGTCGTGCGCGGCCTGCTGGACTTCCGCGACCGGTTCCCCCGCAGCGACGGCCAGCGCGCCGAGGTGCGGACCCTGGCGGTGTCCCGCCGGGCCGGCGCCGTGCTGCTGGCCGCCTCCCGGGCGCTGGCCGAGCGGATGCCGCTGGCCGGCTCCGGCCTGGCCGAGCACCTGCGGGAGCACCGCCGGCTCGAGCCCGGGCCGGGCCCTCGGCCCGGGTCGGTCGAGGTGCGGACCTACGCCAGCCCCGGCCTGCAGCTGAAAAGCGTCGCGGACGCGCTGCGCCGCGAGCACCTGGACGCCGGGACACCGTGGTCGTCGATGGCCGTGCTGGTGCGCTCGGGGGCGAGGTCAGTGCCCGGCGTGCGCCGGGTGCTCGGCGCGGCCGGCGTCCCGGTGGAGGTGGCCGGAGACGAGCTGCCGCTGGCCCGCGAGCCCGCCGTCCAGCCGCTGCTCCTCGCGCTGCGGGTGGTCGACGACCCGGCCGAGCTGACCACGCAGGCGGCCAGGGCGCTGTTGCTGTCCCCGCTGGGGGCGGCCGACCCCACCCTGCTGCGCCGGCTCGGGCGGGCGCTGCGCGACGACGAGCGGGCGGCGCTGCTCGCCGGCGACGAGGTCGGGGCCCGGCTGCCGCGACCGTCCGACGAGCTCATCCGCGAGGCGGTGGCCGAGCCCGAGCAGGTCGCCACCCTGGACGACCGGCTGGCTGCCCCGGTGCGCCGGCTCGGTGGACTGCTGCGGGCTGCCCGCCCGGTGGCGCACAGCGGGGGCAGCGCCTACGAGGTGCTGTGGGCGCTGTGGTCGGGCACCCCCTGGCCGCAGCGGCTGGAGCGCTCCGCCGCTGCCGGAGGCCCCGCTGGTCGGGCCGCCGACCGTGACCTCGACGTCGTAGTGGCGCTGTTCGACGTCGCTGCCCGCGACGAGCAGCGGGTCGAGCACCGTGGGCTGGGTCCGTTCCTGGACCAGCTCGAGGCCCAGCAGATCCCGGCCGACACGCTGGCCGAGAAGGGGTTGCGCCGGGACGCCGTGCGGGTGCTCACGGCCCACCGGAGCAAGGGCCTGGAGTGGGACGTCGTCGCCGTGGTCGACGTCCAGGAGGACGTCTGGCCGGACCTCCGGCACCGCGGCTCGCTGCTGCAGCCCGAGCGGCTGTCCGCCGACGGGCTGGTAGAGGCGCCGCCGTCCTGGGCCGCGCTGGCCGAGGAGCGCCGGCTGTTCTACGTGGCCGTCACCCGGGCCCGGCGTCGGCTGCTGGTCACGGCCGTCGACTCGCCGGAGGACGACGGGGTGCGACCGTCCCGGTTCATCGCCGAGCTCGGGATCGAGCCGCTGCCGGTCCGCGATCGGCCGCGCCGGCCGCTGACCCTGCCGGCGCTGGTGGCCGAGCTGCGCTCGGTCGCGGCCGACCGGCAGGCCCCGGCCCGGCTCCGGGCGGAGGCCGCTCGGCGGCTGTCCGAGCTGGCGGCAGCGGCC
>DATCDE010000331.1 GCA_036510875.1 Actinomycetes bacterium | reverse complement strand
TGATGAGGGACTTGGTCCAGCCTCCAGCCTTCTCCCGGAGGATGTGTGACTCGGGGAAGTAGTAACGAAGTTCGGCGACACCGAGCAGTTCGGTCGACAGCACTGCCGTGAGGCTGTCCCTACGGTCCCTTGACGGCGTGTGGACCAGCGGCCATCTGCTCACGATCTCGCTTCGTACCGGCACCGGAAGGAACTGGAATCCGGGCCCCAGGAAGTGGGGCTCGATGGGGAAGTAGCGGTTTGGTGTTTGGATCCACGAGCGTGGGGCCAATCGGCGCACCGATCGGGCGAATTTCAGACGCATCTGGTGCCCACCGACGTGTTCAATGACGGAGTTGGAGAAGACCAGGTCGTAGCCATCCGTACCAATCGACTCAGACATCTCGCAAGCGTCCCCCTGCTCGGCGGACATCCAATCGGGCAGGTCTACGAGAACCGTTTCGAGGTTGACGAGGTGGACGTGCCGCGGCCTCACCGGCGCCCGAAGCCAGGTGTCCGCCCTCCCACCCAGATCGATGACGGACATCTGCTCGACAGACGGGAAGGTGCTCCGAAACAGCGACCAGCGGGCCTGCCGGAAACCCTCACCAACTGATCCCTTTCCTCCCACCACGCTCGTGCGCAACGCAGCAGCCCAGGAAGACACGAGATCCCTCCAATCGGCCTGCGCAGTCCCGCGACTCCGCCTCGTGAACTCTCGGCTCGACTCGGCACATCCTGGAGCCCCAGCAGTCGCCTGGACTCGCCCCGGCAGCCGGTCGTCGCCTTTTGGGCCCCGCCGTGCCAGGAAGACCGAACCGGATCCACGCCATCGAAGTGACCGAGGGGTGTCTTGGTCGGCCCAGCGCGGCGACGGGTCAACGCCGCACACCGTGCTCGGGGCTCTTCCGCTCGATCAGCGCAGCCCTGTCCACGCCGTGGGCTGACCGCCCAGCACGCACAATGCACACCAGAGCCGGACCTGGCCCTTGACACCGACCTGAGACCGCCGTGCACTGGTTGCAGCGGCGACCCCCGAGCAGTCCGGTCCTCCCAGGTGCCCGGTAGCCCCCCTGGGGTCGTCGCCGACAGCGGCCGATGATCCTGACAACCCGAGCGGAGCGTTCAATCCCCGGAGCCCCGTCGCCTCCTTCTCCTGGGTGACGAGGCTTCGGCGTGCCAGCGGAAGCCCGCCCAACCATCAGGAACCTGCCGCCCTCCCGAAGCGTTGCACCGCGCATGGTGGGACAAATCGGACTGATCGCCGCAATGGTGGCGGCGAGAGTCGCCGAGGCTGCGGCGGCTGCGGCTAACTTCGCGATAGCGGTGCTGTGGGGAGCCCCCGCAGTCCCGGACAGCGAGTACGAGTCGTAAGCCCCTGCGCAGCAGTGCCATCCCAGTCCTAGCCTGGGGTGGTTGTGGAGCCCCCCGCTGCCGCTTCGACTCGCATCCATGCGGCAGCGGGGCCAGCCCTACCGAAGCCCTGTCGCCGCTCACCCCGCTCTTCCCGAGTGGCGGCGAGGCTTCGACGCGGTCCGGGGACCCGGTGACCAGGCGCAGGTGGCTTCGCCGTGCCCAAGATTCACGGCACCGATCACCCGAACGGCCTAGCGCGCTCCGACACCGACAGGGGATACCTTCGCGTCGGAGCCTCGTCGCGCCCAGGGGGTGTGGATCCGACGGGGCTCCGTCGTGCTCGGCGGCCTTCAGCGGGGAGTCGTCTCACGCACAACTGGCAAGCCTTGCCACGTCTGGCCCGGGCGCGGCGGGTGTGGTTGGGCCACGGGCGACACATCCATCGATGATGTTGGTCCGTCCCGACGCTCGGACTAGCGTCGCCCTCGCCGCAGCCGCTCGGCCGCGCCCCCCCGTGGCTAGGGCGGCTGCGGTCTTGCCCCCCTTCTACAGAATCGCCTCGTCGACCGCCGCTGCTCCTTGGTCGACGCCCTCGGTCGGGCCAGCCATTGTCGAGGGGCCTCGGGAGGGTCATGATCGCGTCATGGGCTGCACTGCGGGCACCGGCTGGCCGGACGGGTTCAGCCGTGGCCTGCTTGATCCTGGACAGCCCGAAGCCGGTCCCCGTCATCCAGGGCGACGAGGAGTTCGACGGGTCGCTGCTGGCTTGGCAGCAGCCAGCCCATCGCGGTGATCAATGGCGGGCGCTGGTCCAGAACTACCGGGATGTCGGGATGCAGCACGAGCACTGGGTGAGCCAGGCCGAGGTGTGGTCGAGGGGGTGACAGCACTGGGCGCAGGGGGACTCGCGAGGGCGCTGCCTAGCTGGTCGCCCGGCCGTGGTCACCAGGGCAGGCCGGGCGAAACGTGGCGCAGGACGCTGTCGTCGAGGAGAACCCACACGGTCCCGTTCGCGTTGGCGGCCAGAACCTGGTCGTAGGCGGGCAGGTCGAGGTTGTAGGGGACGGTGACGTGAGACCAGGCGGTCCCGTCGAATCGGTACAGGCCGGTGGTCGCAGGGATCTGGGGTTGCAGAGGGTCCGGTTCCATCATCGCCCACGCGGTCCCGTGCACGGCGACCATCGACGTCGGGATTCCGGGGGGCAGCCCGCCGGTGACGGTGGTCCAGGCGGTGCCGTCGAAGCGGGCCAGTGCCCGAGACCGGGTCCGGTACTGGTCGGGGGTCCCGGCAACCGGTTCGACGTCGACCAGGTACGCCCACACCGGGCCCTGGGGGTCGGTGGCGACCAGGGCGGGGACGTCCTTGGTCCCGCCGAGCGGGCGCACCGTCGTCCAGGCCGTCCCGTCGTACCGCTGAAGGCCACCGAATTCGGAGGTCCCGATGGTCGACTCGTAGTCGCCACCGGTCCACACGCTGCCGTCGGCGGCCATGACCAGCGAGGGCAGGCCGCCCATCGGGAGGAAGGGCAGTCCGGGCATACGGGTGGCCGTGCCGTCGTAGCGCAGGAGGGTCAGGTTCCGGGCGGCCCGGGCGGCTGGGTCGATTGCCCCCAGATACGCCCAGACCACCCCATCCGGTGCGACCATCGGGCTGCTGACGGCGTACACGGTCCAGCCGTTCGGCCAGACGACGCTCCGCCACGCCCCGCCCTGGTAGGTCAGCAGCGACGCTCCCGCGGCGATCCACGGGCTCTGGTCGGGTGCCACCGCGAGCCCCCGCACATTGCCGATCGGGTACCAGGTGCCCGGGCTCCCGACCGTTCCGTGCCAGACGCCAGAGCGGGGCTGAGCCCCGTACCGTTCGTCCGCAGCGACCCACACCGGCCCGGACTTCGTCGTCACCAGCAGGTTGACGTTGTAGTCGTCTAGCTTCGCGTGCTCGACCGGGGTGATCGACAGCGGGGCGCTCAGCCCGGCCGTGAGGTCAAACGCAGTAGACGAGGCGGACGCAGACGGTGATGGTGACGGTGACACGGACGGTCCACCGGTGCAGGCCGCGACCAGCAGCAGCCCGGTGACCGCCACCAAGACCCGGGGCACGATCGCCCGGAAACGTGTCGCCTCACCGGCGCACAGGTGGGGCTTCGAGGGGCCAAGGCTCCCGGCTTGCATCGTGACCACCCCTGACGCGGCGGCGGACGAACCGGACCTGCCCGCCGCTGATCACGCTAGGCGCGTCGTCGAAATCGTCGAAGAGGCACAAGACCTATCCGGGCTGGCCAGCCAGGTGCAGAAGCCCCTGGTTACGGCTTCCGCAGGATCTTCGCCTCTGGGGATGGTCGCCAACGCTGGGGCAGGCTGGCGGCCATCGGTTGCCCTGCCGGTCAGGTCACGGTGAGGGCGGCGGACATGCCGTGGCGGTAGTGCCCAGGCAGGTTGCAGACCACCTCGTAGCGGCCCGGGGCAAGGGTCAGCGTGACCTGAGCGTTGCCCCCGGGGACGATCCCGTCTGTTCCGGCGTCCGGCGGGCACACCGCCTGCACCTCCCCGACCACTCCCGTCTCGGCGATCCGGTCATCCGTACCAACCGGGCGCTGCCCGGCTACCTGCCCTGCAGTGAGCGGAAAAACCAGCAACTCATGCGGGCGGCTCCCCGCGTTGACCAGGACCACGGTGACTGTGCCGGAGGGCACCGAGGCGACTCGGGGCATGAACATCATCGGCCCCGCCGCCGTCCCGCCCATCATCGCGCCGCCCGTCCCCATGTCCCGGGCGGTGAACGTCACCACCTGGCCCGGTTCGGACGGTTGGGAGCAGGACGAGTCCGGCCACGCACCGTTGCCCGGAGCCAGCCCGGCCATCGGCCCGGCGGCGGAGCCACCGCCACTCAGGACCGCCACCACCGCCGTCCCCAACAACGCGAGCACCACGGCCGACACCGCCGAGATGGCGATGAGGGCGCGGCGGCTCACCTCAGGCACCCGGACCGCCTTCCATCAGGGTGCGGCGACGGCGGTACTCCTCCTCGTCGATCTCCCCCCGAGCGAACCGCTCGTCCAGGATCACCCGGGCCGACGACCCCTTGCCCGTGGGAGCGGCCGGTCCCCCCACCGGCGTACTCGGGCGTCTGGACCAGGCCCACACCAGCAGCACGGCAACCAGCCCGAAGAACACCAGCAGGGCCAGGAACACCAGGAACAACCCGCCGCCGCCCATGCGGCCGTAGTGGTCATACATCACGGGTCACGCTCCTCCCAGAATCGACATCACACCATCACACGGGACGGAAGCGCCCGGGGCGGGTCGAACGTCCCCGAGCGGTTGTCGCGGCCCAAGGACCTTGCGGGGCAGGACGGGTCCTTCGACCCGCAACGATCGGGGTGGACTCGGTCGATGCTGGGGTCCGTGAGAAGGGTCCCACCCGTGGGACTTCGCGGCCCGGTGCGAGGCGGGAGGATTTGGTGATGGCGGACGTCGACGGCGCTGCGGCCGTCCCCGGAACCGTCACGGTGCCCGTGTCCGGGATGACGTGCACCTCCTGCGAGCGGCGGGTGGCACGCAGCCTGCTGTCCCTGCCCGGCGTGGAGGACGCCGACGTCTCCAGCCGCACGGGTCGAGCCGTCCTCACGGTCACCCAGGTCCCGCCGCGTGAGTCGTTGCGGACGGCGCTGCAGACGGCGGGCTACGGGCTCGGCCGCAGCCCGTGGGTCTCCCGGGAACGGTCGGTCTGGCGCACTGTCGGGCTCTTCGCGGTGGCCATGGGGGGAGCGGTGTGGCTGGCGCTGTCCGCTGGGCTCGCCGACCTGCCGTCGCGGCTCACCGACCCGGCGGCGGGTGGGCTGGCGCTGGTTGTGGTCCTGGGTCTGACTGCCGGGGTATCCACCTGCATGGCCCTCGTCGGCGGGCTGGTCCTCGGGGTCTCCGCCTCCCACGCGGCCACCCTCGCCGCGGACGAGACGTCGGTGCCGTCGCTGGCCACCCGGATGCGTCCGCACCTGGCCTTCAACGCCGGTCGGGTCGTCGGGTTCGGTGTCCTGGGGGCGCTACTCGGTGCACTCGGCGCGACGCTGAGCCTGCCCACCCGTGCCATGGGGATCTTGGTACTCGCGGTGGCCGTGGTGATGGCGCTCCTGGGCCTGCGGCTGACCGGCATCTCGCCGAGACTGGCGGGCTGGACACCGACCCTGCCCACCGGGCTTGGTCGAGCACTGGGCATCGACGCGGCCGCCGGTGGCTCCTACAGCGACGTGCGCGCCGCGCTGCTCGGCGCAGCGACGTTCTTTCTGCCCTGCGGGTTCACCCAAGCCGTTCAGCTGTACGCGTTGTCCACGGCGACCCCGGTCTCCGCCGGACTCATCATGGCGACGTTCGCGCTCGGGACGACCCCCGGGCTGCTGGCGCTGGCCGGGGTACCCGAGGTGGCCACCGGACCTCGTCGGTCGACCGTGCTGCGCGCCGTCGGCGTGGCCGTGCTGGCCTTCGCCGTCATCAACACCCTCGGTGGGCTGCGGCTCCTCGGGGTCGACCCGACGTCTGGCCGTTATGCGGCTGGTCAGCACCTGTCGACGAACGTCACCGTGGCCGACGGCGTGCAGACGGTACGCATGACCCAGACGCCGACCGGGTACATCCCGGCCGACACGGTCGTCTACGCCGGAACACCGATCCGCTGGCTCGTCGACGCCACCTCGTTCATCGACTGCAGCGCCTTCCTGCGCGTCCCCGACCTCGGCGTTTCAGTGAACCTGGCCGCAGGGACCAACACAATCAACCTGCCCGCCCTACCACCCGGGACCACCACGTTCACCTGCGTCATGGGGATGTACACCGGCCACCTCGTCGCCGTACGGCCGCCCGCCGCTGCGGGGTCTGGATCGTCTTGATTTCCCCATCTGGAGCGACAGGACCACTCACTATTGAGTGAGCCCCCGGCCCAAGGAAGGGGTCGGGGGCTTGTTCAGTCTGGGACCTTGGGCACTGGCCTCCCGCGAGAGCAGATCCATCGCATCGTTGGCACGGGATCCACTCTCCTCCCACCTGACAATGAATGCTCATCCCCGCGAAGTCCCGACCCTCCCCCCCGTCGGGACTTCGTCACATCCGGGCTCAGCCGGGGGGACGTGAACTGTCGCGGCGCGAACCGTCGATGGCCCGTGTGACGAACCGGGCTACGAGCAGTCGCGGCAGACGTCAGCGCCGTGTTCCGCCCGCTGGGACTTGTGCAAGATCAGGAAGCACCGTTGGCAGCGGAACTCGTCCCTCTGGGTCGGCACGATGGCTACGACCAGGGACTCTGCGGACAGGTCCGCACCGGGCAGTTCCAGGTCTTCCAGCAAGTTGGAGTCGTCGACGTCAAGGAGCGCGGTCTTGCTCGCAGCCTGGCCGCGCAGCGCCTCAAGGGAGGCAGCCTCCTCGGCCTCGATCGCTTCTGTGTCACGCGGCTGGTCGTAGTCAGTCGCCACGTCGTGCCCCCGGATCGCAGTGGTCTTGGCGGCCCCCGCCCGAAGTTCCCCCGGGGCTCCCAGCGAGGGCCAGCCAAGAACCTAGGCCGTCCCCCCGACTCCGGAGAGGGCACAAGGTCCCGACTGATTGATCGCTGCTAAGTAGTTAGCGTGCCGCCAAGATCCGTGTCACCTGATCGGGGCTGATCGTCCCCCCGAGCACGACCAGTTCGGTCGCAAGGTTCGTCACCAGCAGCCAGCGGTCCTCGACCAACCGGGCGGCGCTCATGCGCCCCCGGTCCAGCAACGCCGCGGCCACGGTGATGTCAACGGCGGGGAATCCAAACGGCTCAGGCAGCCCCAGCGCCAGCCGCAAGGCGGGTTCGGACCGCGCCCAGCCGATGTCGGCGTTCGGGTGCGTGGCGATGAACACCGCGAGGTGGAACGCGCTGGCGATGTCGCCGTTGGCCGCGTCCTCGACGGCCCGGTCGTCGTCTTGTCCGATCACCGCCCGGTAGCGGCGTTCCGCCTCGGCCCCGGCGAACAGCGACGTGATGTGTCGTTCGGCCAGGAGCCGGTGCTCGTCGTCGCAGTACACGTCCGGGTCGGCCCAGCCCGGCGACGGCTCACCGCCGCACACCGTGACAGCCACCGTCTCCACGGGCAGGTCGAGGGCCTGCTTGATCACCGCGTGTGCGGCCTGGTGGACCGCGATCGCCGTTGCTAGCATCCTTCCACCCTCCGCGCGAGCGGGACGGCGTCCTCCCTCGGCCATCTCGGACAGTTCGGTGACGGTTCAACGATCGATCCCGCCCGCCGGAATGTCCAGACCCCGGTCGCGACAGGGCCTATCGACTCGGTGACGCTGCGCAGCCAACCTTTAGACAGCAGGAAGCAAGCAGACGTCCCTCAGTCGAGCGGACCAGCCAAGCCCGCCGCCCAGACGGCCACCGGGCCATCGCGATCTCACGGCAGATCAGTTTCGGCCGGGACCGGTGGGTCGCGGCGACCGAGCACGCGGTCGCCCTCGACGATCAGCCTCTCGACTGGGGCGAGCCGCCGGGCGCGTACGTGGTGGTGACGTCGTCGTCACCGCATGCGATCTTGTGCAGATGACGAATCTTGAAGCGGTCCTGAACCGAGCCGCGAGCACGGAGGTCACCGGCAGCAGCCAGTGGTGGACGATCTATGTCGACCCGGACGGCTACACCGTGCACGCGGAGACGGCCCAGACCCACCCAACGTCCCATGAGGCCCACGCAGGCGCGGAGGCGCTCCTCGCGGAGATCCTCGACGCGGGGTACATCGTGTCCGGCGGGACGTGCACGCTCGGCACGGTTGCGATCTTCGCCGAGGTAGGCGACTCCGAACCGGTTCAGTGGCGCGGTTCCGTCAACGTGCGCGTCCGACCGGTCAGGTAGGACGCCTGGTCGCCAGCCGCGAGTGCTGGCAGCCGTGAGTTGCCAGATCCTGGGCATCCCGAAGCCGGTCGTCGTCGCCCAGCCCGATGGGGAGTTCGAGGGATCGCTGCTGGCCTGGCAGCGGCCAGCCCATCGCTGTGATCCGTGGCGGGCGCTCCTGCAGTACCACCGAGGGATCGGGCTCCAGCACTACCCCTGGGTCAGCGAGGGTGAGGTGCGGCGAAAGTGACGCTTGCACGGGACTTCCCGAACGCCCTATCGCCGCGCGGTCAACGCCCACGAGCGCGCCTCCTACGAGAGCACCACCATGTTGTTGAACACCCACTGGTTCCTGGACCAGAAGGTGTAGCCACCGGTGGTCAGAGCGGTCCGCCCATACACCGTGGCCCAGATGTAGGGCCGGCAGGTGCGCGGTCCGTCGGTGACGTTCGGGGTGCACGTGGTGGACCACAGGTGCCCGGCCGAGGTGAAGGTGCCGGTCACGGCGAGCGGGTTGGTCGCCCAGGCGGTGCTGGCCGTGTCGGTG
>DATCDE010000330.1 GCA_036510875.1 Actinomycetes bacterium | reverse complement strand
GCAGAGCCGGGACCTGGAGCGAGCCACCGCGTTCTACGCCGCCGTCTTCGGCTGGCGGTGGGAGCCGGCCGGTGACGGCTACCTGGTGGCCAACCTGGACGCCAAGCAGGGCGAGGACAAGAGCAACGCGGGCGCGATGGCCATGCCGGCAGCCGCGCCCGCCGAGGCGCCATCCAGCTGGATGGTCTACTTCGCGGTCGAGGACTGCGACGAGTCGGCGGCCAGCGCCGAGCACCTCGGCGCCTCCGTGTTCCTGCCCGCCATGCAGATGGGGCCGGGCCGGTTCGCTGGGCTGGTCGACCCCACCGGGGCGATGTTCCTCCTCGGCTCGTTCCAGGCGGCCTGACCGGCCGAGTCCTACAGTGCCGCTATGGAGACCGCGGCCGAGAGAGTGACCTACCTGCTCGTCGACGGGGAGAACATCGACGCGACGCTGGGGGCCAGCGTCCTCGGTCGGCGTCCGAGCCCGGACGAGCGACCCCGCTGGGACCGGGTCAGGGAGTTCTCCCAGCAGGTGTGGGACCAGCCGGTGAAGGCGCTGTTCTTCCTCAACGCGAGCTCCGGACAGATGCCGATGGCCTTCGTCCAGGCGTTACTGGCGCTGGACTACCGGCCGATCCCGCTGGCCGGTGGGTCGCAGGAGAAGGTCGTGGACATCGGCATCCAGCGCACCCTCGAGGCGATCGAGCAGCGCTACGGCGACGTTCTGCTGGCCAGCCACGACGGCGACTTCCTCCCCCAGGTCACGGCCCTGGCCGGCCAAGGCCGGCGGGTCGGGATCCTCGGGTTCCGCGAGTTCGTCAACGCCGGGTTCGCCGACCTGGCGCCCGGCGTCCAGCTGTTCGACCTCGAGGACGACGTCGACTGCTTCACCGGCATCCTGCCCCGGGTCCGGATCATCCCGATCGACAGCTTCGACCCGGTGCGGTTCCTGTGACGCCGCCGCCGGGCTCGAAGCCGAACGCGCCGGTGGAGGTGCTGCGCCGGTGGGAGGACACCGGCGCGGTGTGGCGGCTGCTGTCCCGTCGCGGGGACCTGGTGGAGATCGCGCTGCTCACCTGCAGCGCCGGCGAGGAGGTCGGCCGGCTGGTCAGCGCCGACCCGGACCTGCTGGCCTTCGTCGGCACCCGCACCGGCAACGAATGACCACCCCCTCCTGCGGGAGAGGGGCGGCACGGTAGCGGCACCGGCCCACGACTACTTGGTGTCCGCAGCACCGCAGCCTCCCAGGCGCTCATGCCGCCCTGGACGTCGTAGACGTGCTTGAAGCCCATCGAGTTCATCAGCGCCGTGGCCTGCCCGCTGCGGCTCCCGGTGTGGCAGTACACCAGGGAGGTCTTGTCGTTGTTCAGCTTCGACAGCTGCGCGGCGAAGTCGGACGCCTCGAAGTCCACGTTGGTGGCCTCCGGCACGTGGCCGCCCCCGAACTCAGCGGGGGTCCGGACGTCGAGGACGAGGAAGCCGGGGTTGCTGGCGTTGTTGCGGAGCAGCTCGTAGGCCCGACCGGGATGACCGGGATGACCGGGATGACCGGGATGACCGGGGCGGACAGCGTGGCGGAGTCGGCCGCCTTGACGTCGATGCCGAAATCGGTCTTGATCCGCTCCTCCAGCTGGGCCTGGGTGAGCATCCCGGCGAGAAGTCGACCTGCTTGCCCGTCTTGTCGTAGAAGGCCGTGACCGGCAGGCCCTGCGTCCCATACGTCGACTACAGGTCGGACGCCGGTGCGGCACCGATGTCCTTCGCCAGCGAGAAACCGGCCCCGCTCAGCGAGAAGCGCCTGGCCATGGCCGCGCCGTCCCCGGTCTCGCTGGTGTTGACGTCGATGAAGTCGACCTGGCCCTTGGTCGCCTTGGCCACCTCCACGAAGCCGGGCAGCTCCTCGTTGCAGTACACGCACCAGGACGCGAAGAGGTTGACCACGACCGGGCGCCCGACGTGGTCCGCCAGCCGTAGGTGACCCGTACCGGTGAGCGCGGGCAGGTCGAAGGCGGTCTTGTCGGCACGGTAGCCGTCGGCCGTGGTGGTGGCTGACGAAGCGCCGGTGCCGCTGCGGAGTGCCACCGCGGCGACCCCGCCGAACAGGGCCACCGCGGCGACCACGACCCCGCTGGCGATCCAGCGCCGTCGGGTCTGCTCCCTGGCGGCCTCACGGGCCCGGCGGCTGTTGGCCGACCGCTCGTTGCCGGAGCGGGGGCGGGCTTCGTGGTCACTGGCAGTTCCCTTTCCTACCCGAGGTGGAGGAGGCCACCGAGTCCGACGGCGGCCAAGGTGTTCTGGACGGCGGTGGTGACGAGCAGCATGCGGTTGACGGAGAGCAGGATCCCGAAGACCCCCAGGAGGACGGCCGAGGTGGCCGTGAGCGCGGTGAAGTGGCGCTTGACGAAGCCGAAGCTGCCGGACATCCGGTCGAGCGCCAACGCGGCGGCCAGGAACGGCACGGCCAGGAACGGCACGGCCAGGCCGGCCGAGTAGGCCAGCAGCAGTGCCCCGCGCCCGGCCTGGCCGGTGCTCGCGGCCAGCGCGAGCACGCTGGTGAGCACCGGGCCGATGCACGGCGTCCAGCCGAACCCGAACGCGACGCCGGCCACCGGCGCGGCCAGCGGACCGAACCGGTCCAGCTTCGGGTGCCAGCGCTTCTCCTGGTACAGCCACGGGGACCGCAGGATCAGCGACGCCCCGAGAACAGGGCCATGTCCGGCACCACCAGGCCGGAGAGCCGGGTGAGCATCAGCCGGTTGCTGGCCAGCGCCTGCCCGGCCGCGGTCACCGACAGGCCGAGCAGCACGAAGACCGCCGTGAAGCCGAGCACGAAGCCGCCGGCGGTGGCGAGCACCCGGCGCAGCCGACTGCGGCCGCCCTCCTGGATGGTGTTGCTGTTCAGTCCGGTGACCACGGACAGGTACGCCGGGACCAGGGGCAGCACGAAGGGCGACGCGAAGGAGACCAGGCCGTCGGCGAACGCGGCGGCGACGGTGATCTCGATGGCCGCGACACGGGTGCACACCTGGCTGATGAACCGTAGGAGGATACCCCCGGGCGTATCTGTGACCGAGCCGCGGCGCGGCCTGGACCGACCCTGCGAAGCACCGGCGCGGCGTTTGTGTCAAAGGCTCTGCGGCAGGTATCTTGACGCTCTACCTATACCCCGAGGGGTATCTCCCAATTCCCGGAGGATCTGCGTGCTTCCCGAGGTGGACCTGCGGTCGTTCGCCAGCGCCCACGCCCACGACGCATTCGTCATCGACGT
Source organism: Actinomycetes bacterium (assembly GCA_036510875.1). Classification (NCBI taxonomy): domain Bacteria; kingdom Bacillati; phylum Actinomycetota; class Actinomycetes; species Actinomycetes bacterium. Next base: position 6,542 of record DATCDE010000330.1, on the reverse strand, counting down.
GCGGGAGCCGTACGAGTACATGGCCGGCCACGTCCCCGGCACCCAGCTCATGCCCATGGGGCAGGTGCCGCACCTCGTCGCCGAGCTGCCGACCTCCGAGCCGGTCTATGTGATCTGCGCCTCGGGGAACCGCTCGCTCACCGTGGCCAGCTGGCTGCAGGGTCGTGGGATCGCGGCATACTCGGTGGCCGGCGGAACCGGTGGCTGGATGGCGCTGGGCCGGCCGGTGGTGAAGGGGTCGCACGCCGACGAGTCGGTGGCCTGACCCGGCGCTCCACGAGGAGGTCACCCGCGTGCGGATCGGTACGACAGCGAGACGCCGGCTGGCGCGCCCGTACGACACGGTGACCGCCCCGGTGGCCGCCTCGCTCCTCGAGGACGGCGCCGTCCTGGTGGACGTCCGCGAGCCGCACGAGTGGCGGGCCGGCCAGGTGCCGAACGCGCAGCACATCCCGCTGTCCCAGCTGTCCGTTCGCAGTCGCGAGCTGCCGGCCGGCCTCCGGGTCGTGACCGTCTGCCGGTTCGGGCTGCGCTTCGCCCGGGCCGCCGCACTGCTGGCTCGGGACGGCCGGCTGGTCTCCAACCTGGCCGGGGGTATGCGCGCCTGGGCGCGCGCCGACCTGCCCATCGCCGCCCAGGACGGCGGCGTCGGGCGCATCGCCTGATCCACCCACGCTTTCGAGAGGACTCCGCATGCTGCTCATCGCCCTGCCCGTCGGCCTGGTCATCGGGCTGTCGCTGGGCGCCCTGGGCGGCGGCGGATCGATCCTCACGGTGCCCGCGCTCGTGTACCTGCTGGACCAGGACCCGCACAGCGCGACGACCGGCTCGCTGATCATCGTCGGCATCACCGCCTTGTCCGGCTCGATCGCGCACTCACGGGCCGGCCGGGTCCGGCTGGCTCAGGGCCTGGTGTTCGGGATCCTGGGCGTCGCCGGCTCGTACCTGGGCAGCCGGCTGTCGGCGAGCGTCGACCCGCAGGTGCTGCTGACGGCGTTCGCCGGCCTCATGGTGGTGGCGGCCGGCGCGATGTACCAGCGACTGCGGGCGAGCCGGGCCGTTGCGGTCAGCGCGCCTGCCGTGGTGGTGACGGTGCCGGCGGCCGAGGCGGTCGGCGGCGCCGCGGAGACCCCGCCCGTCCGCGCCACCGCCGTCCGGACCGATGTGCGCTGGTGGGTCAGCCGGCGCCCGGCGCCGAAGGCGGCGCTGAGGGTGCTCGTGGCCGCGAGCGTCGTCGGGCTGCTCACCGGGTTCTTCGGAGTCGGGGGCGGGTTCGTCATCGTGCCGGCGCTGGTGCTGGCCCTCGGCTTCGAGATGCCGGTGGCCGTGGGTACCTCGCTGCTGGTCATCGCAGTGAACAGCGGCGCGTCCCTGCTCGTACGGCTCGGGGGCGACGTCCGGCTGGACTGGGGCCTGATGGCGCTGTTCACCGGGGCGGCTGTCATCGGCTCGATCGCCGGCAACCGGGTCGCCTCCAAGGTCGACCCCGCCAAGCTGTCGGCGGCCTTCATCGTGCTCATCCTCGTCGTGGCCGGCTACACGGCCGCGCGCAGCATCCCGCTCCTGTTCTAGTCACGAAGGACGCCCCGGCCCTGCATCACCTCGAAGACCAGGTGGGTCTCGGTGTGCCGGACCGCCGGGTGGACGGTCACGTGCTCGAGCACCAGGTCGCGCAGCGCCTCCGGCGAGACCACGGCCACGTGCAGCAGGTAGTCGTCCTCACCGGCCACGTGGAAGGCCGTGATAACCCCCGGGATCGAGCGCAGGGTCTGGTGGAAGCTGTGCACGTGCTCACGGTTGTGGCTGCCCAGCCGGACCTTGATCACCGCCTGCAGCGGGTAGCCGAGCATGGTCAGGTCGAGCTCGGCGTGGAAGCCGGCGATGACGCCGGACTGCCGCAGCCGCCGGACCCGGTGGATGCAGGTGGACTCGGCCACCCCGACCTGTGCGGCCAGGGTGGCGTTGGTCAGCCGGCCGTCGGACGCCAGCGCGCTGAGGATGGCCAGGTCGGTGCCGTCCAGCGGGACCGCCGGGACCGGCGGCGGAATCCTCGGCGGGGTGGGTGCGGCCACATCGGCACCTCCATGATCCACGCGAGAGTGGGCCTACGACCGAGGAATCCTCGCACCTGCTTGTGAGGGAGCGCAATACCTTGCACGCTCATGTCATGGATGAGCGGCATCTTTCTCTCGACACACTGGCCGTCCACGCCGGACGGGAGGACTTCACCGCGCTGGGCGTGCACGCCCCGCCGATCGACCTGTCCACCACGAACCCGCTGCCGGACATCGAGCTGGGCGGGCGCTCCTACGAGTCGATGGCCGGCGGGGGCCATCCCGACCCGGACGGCGGCGCGGTGTACGCCCGACTGTGGAACCCCACGGTGGCTCGGTTCGAGTCCGGGCTGGCCCGGCTCGAGCACACCGAAGAGGCCGTGGCGTTCTCCTCGGGCATGGCCGCGATGACCGCGGTCGTGCTCGCCGCCATGGCCGAGTCGGGCGGCCGGCACGTGGTCGCCGTCCGCCCGCTGTACGGGGGCACCGACCACCTGTTCGGCAGCGGTCTGCTGGGCACCGAGGTGACCTTCTGCCATCCGCACGAGATCGCCGACTGCGTGCGGGACGACACCTGCCTGGTCGTGCTCGAGACCCCGGCGAACCCGACCCTCGAGCTCACCGACATCGCCGCGGCGGCGCAGGCCGCGGCCGGGCGGCCGCTGCTGGTGGACAACACCTTCGCCACCCCGGTCCTGCAGAACCCGGTCGACCACGGCGCCGCGCTCGTGCTGCACAGCGCGACCAAGTACCTCGGCGGGCACGGCGACGTGATCGCCGGCGTGGTCGCCACTGATGCCCAGTGGGCCGCCGCGCTGCGCCGGGTCCGCGCGGTGACCGGGGCGCTGCTGCACCCGCTGGCCGGCTACCTGCTGCACCGCGGGCTGCCCACCTTGCCGCTTCGGGTCCGGGCCCAGCAGTCCGGCGCGGAGAAGCTCACCGGTTGGCTGACCTCCCACCCGGCGGTCGAGCGGGTCTACTACCCGGGCCTGCCCGAGTGCGACCCCGACCAGCTGGTCGGCCGCCAGCTGCGCGGCCCCGGTGCCATGGTCGCCTTCGAGCTGGCCGGCGGCTACGCCCAGGCCGCACAGGTGACCGAGCGGGTGCGCCTGTTCACCCATGCGGTGTCCCTGGGCGGGGTGGACTCGCTGATCCAGCACCCGGCGGCGCTGACCCACCGCCCGGTCCCCCCGGAGGCGCGTCCGGCCGCGAACCTGCTGCGGCTGTCCACCGGCCTGGAGAATCCGGACGACCTGATCGCCGATCTGGCGCAGGCCCTGCACGGCGCCGGCTGACCGCGGGAACCACCCGCCCCGGAACAATTTGGGGATGAACGTCGTTTTCAGCTGCCAGGGTGAGACACTGCCACCCGGTCGATGACGGGAGTCCCGTGAAGATTCGCCTGGCTGCCCTGATGGCCGCCGTCCCCGTGCTGCTGGCCGCGTGCTCGTCCGGTCCGTCCACGTCGTCGGCCACCGGGTCGTCGGACTGTCCGGTCACCCCGGTCACCGTGGTGGTCAGCGTCAACCAGTGGGGCGACATCGTGAGCCAGCTCGGCGGGAGCTGCGCGAGGGTGCAGACGATCGTCGCCAGCTCGGCGGTCGACCCGCACGACTTCTCCCCCAGCCCCTCGGACCTCGCCAAGTTCACCGGTGCCGCGCTCGTCGTGGTCAACGGGGCTGGCTACGACACCTGGGCCACGCAGGTGCTGGCCACGGTCTCCCCCAGGCCCGCCGTGGTCGATGCCGGGAACGTGGTCGGTGTGTCCTCGGGGGCCAACCCGCACCTGTGGTACAGCCCCGACTACGTGACCAGGACGGCCGACGCCGTCACCGTCGAGCTGCAGGCGCTGGCGCCCAAGGCCAGTGCCTACTTCGCGGCTCAGCACACGGCCTGGCAGGCGTCGATGAAGCCGTACTTCGACGTGATCGCGTCGATCAAAGCGGCGGCGGCCGGGAAGACCTACGGCGCGACCGAGTCGATCTTCGACTACATGGCCGTGGCGCTGGGGCTGGTGAACAAGACCCCGCAGGGCTACCAGAACGCGGCGACCAACGGCAGCGAGCCCGCCCCCGGGGACGTGCTGGCCTTCCAGCAACTGCTCGCCAGCCGGCAGCTGGACGTGCTGATCTTCAACACCCAAACGGTGGGGGCGGTCCCGGACCAGATCAGGCAGGCGGCGACCAGCGCCTCGGTGCCCGTCGTCGCCATCACGGAGACGGTGGCTCCCGGCGCGACCTCCTTTGTCGGCTGGCAAGTCGCCCAGCTGACAGCGCTGGCCAAGGCGCTCGGGGTGTCCGCGTGAGCGGGGCCGGGCCGCTGCTGCACCTGCACGACGTGAGCGTCGCCCTCGGCGGGCGCACCATCTGGTCGGACGCCACCTTCGAGATCCCGATGGGGGCCATGGTCGCCATCATCGGGCCGAACGGCTCGGGCAAGACCACCCTGCTGCAGCTGCTGCTCGGGCTCATCCCCGCGGACAGTGGGTCGCTCGAGGTGCTCGGGGCGACCCCCCGGCGCGGCAGCTCGCAGATCGGCTACGTGCCGCAGAACTACACGGCCGCGAACGGGGAGGCACTGCGGGCGCGGGACCTGGTCATGCTCGGGCTGGCCGGACGGCGCTGGGGACTGCGGCCGACGAGTCCGGCCGACCGGGCCCGGGTCGACGACGCGCTGCGCGCGGTGGACGCCTTCGAGTTCTCGGACCGGCGGATGTCCGAGCTGTCCGGCGGCCAGCAGCAGCGGGTGGCCATCGCCCAGGCGCTGGTCAGCGACCCAGCCGTGCTGGTGCTCGACGAGCCGCTGGCGAACCTCGACCTGCGCAACCAGCGCGAGATCGTCGCCCTGCTGGCCGACCTGCGGGCCTCCCGAGCGATCGGCGTGCTCGTCGTCGTCCACGACCTCAACCCGCTGCTGTCCGTGCTCACCGGCGCGATCTACCTGCTGGACGGCCACGCCCACTACGCCGGGGTGGACGCCGTCGTCAGCGAGGAGCTGCTCACCCACCTGTACGGGACCCGCGTGCGGGTCGTCCGAACGGCGCAGGGTGACCTGTTCACCAGGGGCGGCTGACCGATGAGCGTCCTCGCCGCCTTCCAGCCGGACTGGCTGACCGTGCTGCAGGCCGGCTTCATGCGCAACGCGTTCATCGCCGGCAGCATCGTGGCGCTCGCTTCGGGGCTGATCGGCTACTTCGTCATCGTCCGCGGCAGCGCCTTCGCGACGCACGCGCTGGCGCACATCGGCTTCCCGGGCGCGACCGGCGCGGTCCTCGTGGGGGCGCCGATCACGGCCGGGCTGCTCGTCTTCACGCTGGGTGGCGCACTGGCCATCGGGGTGCTCGGCAAGCGGGCCGCCGAGCGGGAGGTCGCCACCGGCACGGTGCTGGCCTTCGCCACCGGCCTCGGCATCCTCTTCGGCACGCTGGCCACCCGCAGCGCCAACACGGTCACCAACGTGCTGTTCGGGAACCTGCTGGCCATCGCTCCCGACCAGCTGGTCGTGTTCGGTGCTTTCATGCTCGTGCTCGTCGTCGTCCTGGCGGCCGTGTACCGTCCGCTGCTGTTCGCCTCAGCCGACCCGCAGGTCGCCGAGGCGAAGGGGGTGCCCGTCCGGGCGCTCGGGGTCTTGTTCATGGTGCTGCTCGCGCTCGTCATCACGATGGCGGTGCAGGTCGTCGGGACGCTGCTGCTCTTCGGGCTCGTGGTCACCCCCGCGGCCACCGCGTTCATGGTCACGGCCAGGCCGGGAGCGGTCCTGGCCGTCGGCTCCGTGGTCAGCCTGCTGTCGGTGTGGATCGGCCTGGTGCTGTCGGTGATGTTCAACCTGCCGCCCAGCTTCTTCATCATCTCGGTCGCCACGTTCGCGTGGCTGGTGACCTGGGGCCTGACCAGGCGAGGCAGGCGTGGGGTCAGCGGGAGCGCCGGCGCAGCCGGGGCAGCAGCGACGCACTGACCGCGGCAGCAGCGCGCAGCCCCAGTGACAGCGCGTCCGCGAGGAACGGCAGGCCGAGGTCCCCTTCCGGATGCCAGACGAAGCCGTCGAGGAACAGCCACGCCATGGCGGCTACCAGCAGCGCGCCGACCGGCGTCGTCCGCCAGCTGGGCAGGAGAACCACCAGGGCGCTCAGCGCGATCGCCGCGACCCCGGACGCCTGCCCGACGACGCCCGTGGCGAGCAGCAGCGCGAGGAACGCGGGCAGCAGGACGAGAGAGGCGGGGAGCCTTGCCGACGTCGGCTCCGCAGCGGTCCGTACCGGTGACACAGCTGTGGCCATGCAACCAGCACACCCCGAGTCGGCTCAGCTGGGTGGATGTGCTGTCAGGTCCTTGACGCGTCGACGGCTGATCTTGACGCGGGCTCAGGGCTGCGGGCCGACCTCGAGCCGGTAGCCCAGCCCTGGCTCGGTCCGCAGGTAGCGCGGTCGGCCTGGCTCGGGCTCGAGCTTGCGCCGCAGCTGGGCCAGGTACACGCGCAGGTAGTGCGTCT